>CALDFW010000150.1 GCA_937942165.1 uncultured bacterium
AGGTTGATAGTGAACATTCGCCGCTTTGTGCTGCCGCCAAAGGCCGCGTGCTTGGTGTTGTGGTTAAAGCACACTAGGTCGCCCGGCTGCGTTTCTAGCGCTACGGCCGGCACGTCGCGTCCTTCCAGCCCCCACTGATCGGGACTGTGGCGGATCTGCTCCTGCAGGGATGCAGCATAGCCATCTCCGTCGCGGTGGCTGCCCGGAATCACGCGCAGCGCGCCGCTGTCGCGCGTGAGCGGATCCAAGTAAAACGCGATCTTAAGATGCTGTGGTTTGCCCTTGTGGTGCCAACCGTCGGAGTGCCAGCCCGTATCGCCAACGTAGTAGTTTCCATCGCTGCCCATATAGTTGAAATCCTCACCGAGCAGGGTGGCAGCCAGCGCGCGAATGCGCGGGTCGTCTATGAGCGAAGAGAGCGCGGCGCTCTGATCGATAAAAGGCACGATGCACGAACGGGCCTCGCCCGCGTGCGGCTGGCCGTTATGCCCGCCGCCGCGCTCGCTCCAAACGGCCTTGAAGGCCTCTGTAATTTCGTCGATGCGGTCGGCCATCAGACCGGGAAAACCAAGGTAGCCGAAGGTTTCGAAAAAGCGGACTTGCTGCTCGCTGAGCGAAAAAGCACTGTCGTTCATCGTTGTGCTCCACGTGGGTAAAATGGGTGCGTTGCTGCGCGTATTCACCAGAATTGCGCTGGAAACTAAACGCTTATGGTTTGCTGTGCCAACGTCAACTCGGCTAGGCGTGCTTCGTCTAGTTCCACGCCGAGGCCCGGCTCGTCCCCTACTTCAATCGAACCCTTCTGCGGTGTGGGAGCGCGCCGGCACAGCGCTGGTCCTAACGGACTCTCGGCAAAGTGAGACGGATACTCAGAGACGAGAAAATTGGCGGTGGCCGCGCCGACGTGCAGTCCGGCCGCCAGATGCAGCGGCGTAGAGATGCTTACGTGCGACGCCCAGCCGATGCCGAATGCGTCGGCCAGCTGCGCGATGCGCCAGGTTTCGCTAATGCCGCCGGCTCGACAGACGTCGGGCAGCAGCACGTCGCACTGGCGGTTCAGCAGGCGATCGCGCACACCGTAGCGATTGCACTCGGTCTCGCCCATGGCGATGCGCAGGCCCGGCGTGCCTTCCGTCAGGCGCGCGTAGCCGTCGCGCTCTTCGGGCACCAGGGGATCTTCAAACCACTCGACGTTTCCCAAGTCTTGCAAGAAGCGAGCAAAGGTCAGAGCGTCGGCCAGATCGAATGCACCGTGCGCGTCGACTAGCAGGCGTCCGCGTGTCCCTATGGCCTCGGACAGCGGGCGCACGACGTCCATCTGTTCCTGCAAGCTGCCCCGTCCGCAGGAACACTTGAGGGCGTTAAAGCCCTGCGCTAGGGCCTGCTCGATTGTTTCTAGACGGTCCTCTTGAGTGGCGCCCGGCACGCCGGACGAATAGGCAGGTAGCCTCGTGTTAAACGCGCCGCCCAAGAGCATCCATACGGGCTCTTGGCGATAGTGACCGAGCAGATCCCACAGGGCGATATCCACCCCGGAAATGGCTTCGGCCGTAAAGCCCTGCGTGTGAGAGCGCAGGCGCATAGAGGAAAACATTTGCTCCCAGAGCGGGGCGATGTGCCGTGCGTCTTGGCCGACAATGATCGGCGCCAGCAGGTCAGTAACGACGGTCTGCGCCACGCGCGGTACGACCGGTGCGTGCGCTTCGCCCCAGCCGCGCAGGCCGCTGTCGCTCTCTACGCAGACTAGGAGCGTGGAGCGGTCGCGTGGGTAGACGCAGCGGTGGCGCTCATCGAGGCGGCCGCGGTAGCCCGAAGTGTCTGCGGCGCGTTCGGGCAAGACGAGCCCGGCCGTCTCTTCGTAGGTAGTCTGTCCCGACAGCTTTGCCGTGGACAGTAGGTAGGTGTGGACCGCTTTTATCCTCATGCATAGCCTCCGCTTTCTTGCTGCAAACTACGCATAGGCCCGCACCCCATCAAGCGAGTATAGCCCTGCCGTAGGCGCCGCTTATGAGCAGGGGATAGATGCAAAGGCCGTTGCACCCTATCTTTGCGGCATTGCATCAGAGGAGGTGCCACGTGAAGATAACGCAGGTCGATCTATACGAAGTGGAAATACCGCCGATTACACCCATCGCACGCTACTTTCCCAAGATATATGATATCACGCTGTGCCGGGTGCAGACGGATGAAGGGTTGGTGGGATGGGGCGAGTACCAGGGCACGCGCGCCGCCCATGCGGCTACTGCCGAAGCATTGGTCGGACAAGATCCGCTGGGGTTGGACCCCTTTGCCCAGCCCGATGCGTTCACCTGTGCTTTGCTCGATATTTCCGGGCGTGCCTACGGTCTGCCGCTACATCGCTTTTTTGGTCAGCAGGTGCGCGATCGCGTGCCCGTTTCTTACTGGTCGTGTCCCATGGAACCGCACGAAACGGCGGCCGAAGCAGAAGTGGGCCAGCGCCTTGGGTTTAAAAACCATAAGCTCAAAGCGCGCTCGTGGAACATTGTTGAGACGGCGCGCCAGATGAAAGAGGCGACCGGACCAGAGTACACGATAGGCGTCGATCCCAACACGCAGTTTGCCCTATTGCCCACGGCAGCGCGACTAGCAGACGAGCTGGAAGCCGTTGGCACGGTCGCCGTCTTTGAAGACCCCATGTTGAAGAACAACCTCGAATGGTATCGCATGCTGCGCGAGAAGACGCACATCCCCATCGCACTGCACTTGGGCGCGCCGACCGGCGTGCTGGCCGCGCTTAAAGCCGAATGTATCGATTACGTCAATTTGGGGGGGTCGGCTGCTCAGGTCCGCAAAGCCGCAGCGCTAGCCGAAGCGGCGGACGTGCCTTGCTGGATACAGATGGGTGGGTTGTGCACGGGCATATTAGCCGCGTATTCGGTGCACCTGCAGGCGACCTTGCCCAACGCGACCTTGCCGTGCGACGAACTGCCCTTCACGCGCGAGGCCGATGTGTTGGCCGGCGGATTGGATTTGTCCGAGGGGCACTTCACCGTGCCGACGGGTCCGGGTCTGGGCATCGAAGTGGATATGGGCGTTATCGAGCGCTATCGCGTCGCTTAGAACACGCGCTGCGCACACTACAACACACAGGGGAAACACATGAGCCTATCGATTATACCACAGCCGGTTAGCGTCGAAGAGCGCGACGGCACCTACGCGCTGCACAGCGGTCAGTCTATTACCGCACGCGGGGCGGCCAGCGCGGCCCTGCCCGCCGTACAGGGGCTACTGGCCGATGCCGGCATTGTGCTAGAGACGGCCGACGACGGTGGAGCCCTCGTCTTGGAAGAGAATGCAGCCCTACCCGACGAGGGGTACCAACTGTCCATCGATGAAGACGGATTGCGCTTGGCTGCAGCTTCGGCCGCCGGATTTTTCTACGGCGCGCAGACGCTGCGCCAGCTGCTTCCCGTCGACGGCGCCGGCACGGCTCAGCTTCCCTGCGCGCAGATAGAGGACGCCCCGCGCTTTGCCTGGCGCGGTATGCATCTGGACGTGTGCCGCCATTTTTTTCCCGTCGACTTTGTGAAGCGCTACCTCGACTGGATGGCCCAACACAAGTACAACGTCTTTCACTGGCATCTGACCGAAGACCAGGGCTGGCGCTTGGCCGTGGATAAGTACCCCAAGCTGCAGGAAGTGAGTGCGTGGCGCACTGGAGAGGATGGATCGCAGTACGGCGGCTTTTACACGCCTAGTGACGTGCGCGAAGTCGTCGAATATGCGCGGCAGCGACACATACGCGTCGTGCCCGAAATCGAACTGCCCGGCCATGCACAGGCGGCCTTGGCCGCCTACCCCGAATACGCCTGCACGGACGGTCCGTTCGAGGTCGTAACGGAGTGGGGCGTATTCGACGAGGTCTTCTGCGCAGGTAACGACGCTACGTTTCGCTTTTTAGAGGACGTCTTTGAAGAAGTGCTGGCGCTCTTTCCCGACGACTACGTGCACATCGGTGGCGACGAATGTCCCAAGACGCGCTGGAAGGCGTGTCCCCGCTGTCAGCAGCGCATGCGCGACGAGGGGTTAGAGAGCGAAGAGGAACTGCAGAGCTACTTTGTGCGCCACTTTGCCGCTTGGCTAGCGGCCCGCGGCAAAAAGCCCATTGGCTGGGACGAAATCTTGGAGGGCGGTCTGGCCAAAGAGGCGGCCGTTATGTCGTGGCGCGGCGAGCAGGGCGGCTTCGTGGCTGCATCGGCCGGTCACGATGTAGTAATGGCGCCGGAGACGCACGTCTACTTTGATCGCCGCCACTACGATCGTGAAGACGAGCGCGGTCGTCTAAGCGTCAATACGCTGGAAAACGTCTACTCCTACGAGCCAATCCCCGCCGAGCTGGACGCCGATCGAGCACATCACATTCTCGGCGTCGAAGGCACGATGTGGACGGAGGGCACGCCGCAGCCGGAGGATATTGCCTATATGCTCTTTCCCCGCGTCGTGGCGCTGGCCGAAGTGGCGTGGTCGCCGCAGGAGGCGCGCGATTGGAACAGCTTCAGAGAGCGGCTGCGCGCCCACGGTGCGCGCCTGACAGCGGCCGGCATTGGCTACTATCCCGACGCCGGCGTTTGGGGCTAAGCGGCCGAGCGCTCAGCCGAACTGCGGTACCTCGTTACGCGGATTTTCAGCCGGGCCGAAAGCCTGGTAGGCCAGGTTGAAGTAGCACTTTTGGCTCTCCGTCATCTGCGCAAAGGCCTCGGCGCTGGGACGGCGCGGTTCCTGGGCGTGGTAGATGGCGGCTCGGTCGTTGAATTTGTAGAACAGGCCGTAGCGCGGCTCGTCGTTTTGCCACGAGGCGGCGCCGTGTGCCAGCGTTTCGGTAAAGACAATGGCCGCTCCGCGCGGCGCGGCGATATTGCGCACGAGCGGCCCGCCAAAGGCAAAGAGCTCCCTGCGGTCTTCAGGCGGGATGGGGAAATCCGACTTGTGGCTGCCGGGCACGCAGGCAAACCCGCCGTCCGCTTCGCTGATGTTCTGTAGCGCGATGGATACGACCGTTAGCCCGGTGTAGATCTGGCCGTTGTGCACGTCGTAGCGAAAGTTAACGCGCCCGCCGCGGTGGCCGCCGTGCATTTCAAAGGGCGGACAGTCCCTGTGGCGCACAAAGCTGTAGCAGCTCTCGCAGCGCAGGTGCGAGCCAATGATTTCCGTCAGCACATCGGTGATGGCGGGGTGGTCGATCAGCTTGAGAAAAGGCTCGCCCGCCTCGTAGAGCCCAGCTGCGCTGTGCCAGGTGCCGTTGGCATCGTAGCCGTCAGGCGTCTTTTCCATGGGGCGCGCTCGTTCCTTGATCTTAGCGATGGCCAAGTCGCAGTCCGCTTCGCTCAGCACGTCTTCTATTACTAGGTAACCCTGCAAATCAAATAGATACTTCTGGCGCTCGTTCATCGGGCTTTTCTCCGCGAAAAGGGTGCGCTACGATCTGTGCGCTCCGCCTCTAAATAGGGGTTTACACTGCTTGAGAAAGGTGTCGTAGTCGCGCGTTCTAAACGCGTCTGGATCCCATGCCACGTTGCTGAGATGGTGCGCTTTTTCGGGCGGGATAATATAGGTCTGGGCCGGTACGATGCCGCTTTCGGTGTCCACGTCGACCGAAACGCGCCTGTAGAGATCGCCCTCGAAGAAGTCGAGGTGCTCCACGGCCGCTTGGTCGACGTCCTGATAGAGCTGTCCTTCTACGGAAAGACCGGGTGCGGGGACAATGCCCGGGTAGTTGGCACCGCGCACGCGGTAGCGCGCGTAGTCCCTCAATACGGCGCTTTGCGAAGGGAAGAGCTTTCCCGTGACGGCCTGCATAATCTCGGTAAAGAGCAGCGAGCCGTAAGTAAAGATCGCGGTGGACATGGATGCGTTAGAATCGGGCGCTAGGGTGTGTGGGCCGCTGAGTAGCCGGCTTGAATGCTAAGGCCATATTCGTTAGGGATCAAGGTGCGGACTCGCTTTTGAGCAGGCGTCTACGGGCGCTCGGAAACGCCGAAAACTTGCACCTTCTGCGCTTTGCCTTTAACCGAAACCTCATCAAGCGAGTCGAAGACATACTCGTTGGCCTCGGCCAGCTCACGCACCACAGTTTCGCTGACCAACAGGGTGACGGAGAGGTCTTTAGTCACGCCCTCTAGACGCGAAGCGGTATTCACGCAATCACCAATCACCGTACCCTCCAAGCGTTCGGCAAAGCCCACGATGCCAGCAACCAGCGGTCCGGTATGGATGCCGATGCCAATGCGAATGGGGGGTCGGCCCTGCTCTGCGATGCGCGCATTGAACTGTGCCAAATGCTGTTCCATTTTTAAACCGGCTGCTACGGCGTCCCCGGGTGAGTTGGGAAATATCGCCATGATCGCATCGCCAATGTATTTATCAATAAAGCCACCATGCTCGCGAATAATAGGTGCCATTGTCCCTAAATAGTCGTTTACGAAGGCAAAGGTCTCGGAAGGGCTCATCGATTCGGAAAGCGGTGTAAAGTCGCGAATATCAGAGAAGAGCACCGTCATAGAGCCTTCTATCTGATCATCCAATTCTGTTTCGGTAATGGCCTCTTTGCCTAGAAGACGCAGGAATTGGCGCGGTACGAACCGACTGTTTGCCTCCGCTAGCTTTTGTAACTGATTGTAGGCCGAAGCATTGTCGATGGCGGCTGCTACTTGGTTGGATACGATGGTCAGTATCTCCTCGTCCAATGCGTCAAAGGCATTGGCTTTCTCGCTTTCCACCGTATATACGCCGACGAGTTTGTCTTTGACCTGCAGGGGAATAGCGATCTGGCTATCGGCGTCTTTTAACGTGGGTAGAGCGTCGGCTTCTGCCCCTGCTGTTCGCTGCACGTAGCGTCGCCGCGTGCGCAGACCCATCATGCGCATGATCTTGCGTCGCTGTGCCACCGTGCCGATCACGCCTTTGCCCATGGGCACGGTCATACCGATGCCTTGATCTTCGTGGCCGTGGCTGGAGGCTACGCGTAACTGTGTATCTTCACTCAGCAATATCATGCAGTGTTCGAAGCCAAAGACCTCGTGCATAAGGGACATGATATTGTCAAACAGCGTCTCCAAATCCAAGGTGTTGAGGATCTCGGAGGAGATAGTTTGAATGATTTTGATTTCGTCAGTTTTGCGACTGAGCTGATCGTTTAATTGATCAATCTTCTGTTGGTTCTCCGACATTTGCCGCTTTATTTCGTGCGACAGTCCGTTTTCGCTCATAGCGATTGGGCAGGGCGTTGGGCTTCGGTCAAATGAGAGACCGAATGCACCTTAAACACGTAGGCACTCTGCAGTTTAAACACATCTTCCATATTCGACATGGATGCGATGGCGGCTAGCTGCATGTCCATCTCGTCGAACAGAGCCCCTTCTGTTTCAGTGCGCACGTGTTCTATTTCTAGAACCCACATGCGATTGTCTGCAGGGTGTATCACTTGGACGACGGCGTGCTTATTATTCTGCAAGTTGCGGAATGTCTTGGAGAAAAACTGATTCGAGATTGCTACGTGTGTCTCGTCAACGGGGTAGACTTGGCTCACACAAGTACAGTTGGGAATATTTTCATCTGAAGTCGTTACAATCCACGCTGGAACAATGCCCTGCAGAGCGGGTATGAGGTCTTCGGTTATCATAAGAGCTTTGCTCCTGCGCGATTCCCAGGCGTTTGGTCATATACATTGAGAACCTGAATGTGAAAGGCCTTAGCAGGACGCGTGACCATGCGCTTCCAGCTTTCCCCGCCTTCTTCCCCAAAGAACATGGAAACCGTTTCCCCGGAGCGCGCTAGCATCGTATCACAGAGCTCAAGGTCGCTGTCGCTCGCCTCTTCGACGTGCGTGCAGACACCGACAAACTGACGCGTTTCGAAGTTGCTGATATCGCCGACGGTGACAGCGATGTTGTTGTTTTCCTGTACATCATTCAGAATGGAATGCGCTACAACTTCGGGGATGAACACAACAACGCTATTTGTTTTTTCTCCACACCGAATGCCTTGGGCGCGCGCGAAATGAGGCCGCTTGTGCTCGTTACTTGAGCCGACCACCATCGATACGGGGCCATCAAACAAAGCCAAGACTTCCGGCTGTGAAGACAGATCTAATTCGCTCACCAACTACACTCCCCATGGTTAACGTTCTGTTGTCGGAGGATTTCTGTATTCGTCAATAAGTAGTAAGAAAAAGTGAAAAGGAAGGCAACTTATTGGTGCGTTATGCAGGTTCTCTTACGGGCATTGACCAATGCACGCAAAGTATCGGTTCCGTCGCGGTGTTTCCTCCATTGTTTTTTGTCTTAACCGTGCCGTTAACCAAATCGTACGACCGCACGTCCTGGCCACGAAGCGACGGTTCCTCGCCGGCAGATAGTAGCTCGATGCGGCCGAGCGATGAGTGCATTCTGTACGCCCCTTTGGTCTGCGTGTAGCCGCTGCCCCGGTAGGCGTGTAGCAGCGTGTTGAGCGAGCGCAGAGCGTGAAAGGCCGGGCGCGGATTGCAGCGCGTATCGAGCAGGCCGTGGCACGCGTCCATGGTGCGGTCCAGATCCTGTGGCGGATCGACAAAGAGGTAGCCGTCGGGCAGCGCGGCGGCGGCAAAGAGCGCGCGACAGGCCAGCAGGGCATGCGCCTCGTCATCGAGGTGCGGCAGGCTCAGTAGCCAGTCCACGCGTCCAATGTGCGAAAGGGAGGGCAAGGCTCGATAGGCGTCCACGCTTTCGATGGGCTGCCCGTCGCCGTCGATGCGGCAGCAGACGCTTTCGATGCGCAGGTCGCTCTGGGCGAGCCGCGCGTTTAGTTCGACCAGTTCGTCAACGCGGTAGCCGATGCGCGTGCGCGGGTGCTGCTTTCCGTAGACTGTTTGACCGGGCAGCACGGGACATAGAGCCAGCGGAGTGCGGCGCTGGCAGTCGGCTAGATGCATCAAACATTCGCTGCTTGGCCACGGACTGCCGGCCAGCTGCACTTCCCATACGTCGGCTGCGTTGGGGTGGCCGTCGAGCAAGGTGTGGAGGTTTGCGTTTTCTACATAAGGCGCAAAGACGTGCACGCGCACGCCTTCGCTGCGCAGCATCTGCAGGCGGCGTTTCTGCAGCGGGTCGTCTAGGTCGGTCCACGGCACGCGTACGCGGGTTGCGCCTATTTCCAGCAGGGAAAGAAATGGATAGTCGTTGCGCACGTGCTGGCGCACGACAGAGGGAAACGCAATCGGCACCTGTGCCGTTGGACAGAGGGCGTGGGTCAGCGTCCATCCCAGCGGCGCGCCGTCGAGAGCGGTCGGCGTGCGCGTCAGAAAGCGCGTCTGGCCAGTTTGTAGCGTCTCGTTGCCTTCCGTTCGCACTAGGTGTAGGTCGATGCGGTCGCCGACGAGTCGACAAAAATAGAATCCCAATTTTTCGCGGTCGTCGCGCCCCTGCTCCGGTGCTGGTGCGCTGGCAAAGAGATGACCAAACCCGGGTCGGGTAAAGGACGTTGAGGGAACGACGACCATCCGCGTGTTGCGCAGGCGATCGTAAAAGGCAAAGTGCACGTGTCCGCAGAAGAGAATTTCTACGTCGTATCCTACAAGCAGGTCGAGCAGCCAGGTGCGGTCGGGCTCGCCGATATTGTCGTAGTGGCCCCAGTGCGGTTCGGCAGCATCCCAAAGGTAGGGTGGAAGATGCAAGAAAACGGCGATGCGCCGCGATGCATGCTCGCTCAGTTCGCGTTCAAAAAAGGCGCGCTGCTCGGCGCTGTAGGGCGTGTTGAACGTCTGTGAGTTGAGCACAATAGCGCGCAGCGGACCACAGTCGAAGGCGTAGTGCGAAGGACCGAAGCGACTGTGATAGGATGCGAGGCTAGCCTCGTCCGTGGGATGGGTTGGCATAGATGCGTCGGGCTTGTCGCCCACGTCGTGGTTTCCGGCCACGTGCTGGGGAGTAAAGTTACTTTCACGCAGCTGGGCTAGCGCTTCGTCTAAGGCGCGCTCAAAGTCGGGCGTATCGGGATATTCTTGCACCAAGTCGCCCAAGTGTACGGCAAAGTCGCAGGGCAGGGCCGCGGCGGTCTGAAGCGCAGCGGAAGCGCGTGCGCTTTGATGCCGTCGCGACTTAAATTCTAAGGGTGCGCTGCCGGGATCAATCATGTAGTGCGTGTCGGACAGAACGACGAATTGGTGGGATGCTTCGGGTAGGAGAGAGAGGTCGAAAATGAGTGACATGAATGGGCTCCGCGCAGCTGCTTGCCGTCATAGTGGGCAGGTTTTATCATCAATGCACTGCATTATATAGAAAGCGCCTGTGTCAATCAATGGTCCCTCTCGGCTCTGCGAGCAAATGGGCTGAATGATAGTGCGCGGTGTCGCTCATATTATTGAGAACTGGAAAAGGAAACCATGGAGAAGGCCGTAATCATGGCGCGCGGTTTGGGAACGCGGATGCGCGCAGCCAATCCACAGGCTGAATTAGACTCGCAGCAGGCGGCCGTTGCCTCGACGGGCATTAAGGCGCTCATGCCGATAGGCCGGCCCTTTATAGACTACGCCCTGGGCGCGTTAGCCGATGCGGGCTATAGGCGCGTTTGTCTCATTATCGGTCCAGAGCACGACGCGCTGCGGGAGTACTGCACGCGCGAGCTAGACTGCCAGCGCCTGCGCGTTGAGTGTGCCGTTCAGCAAGAGCCGCGCGGCACAGCCGATGCCGTATTGGCCGCAGAAGAGTTTGCTGCCGAAGATCCCTTCACTATAGTCAATTCGGATAACTATTACCCCGTTGAAGCCCTCGCCGGTTTGCGGTCGCTGTCGGGACCGGGTCTGGTCGTGTTTTCTCGGGAGGGTATGATGACTAACGGCAATATTCCCGCTGAGCGGATTCTCAAGTTTGCCATCGCTGAAGCCGATGAAGACGGCTTTTTACGGCGCATTGTGGAAAAGCCCGACGAGGCGGCTATGCAGTCGCTACAAGGGTTGCAAGGCGTTAGCATGAACAGCTGGCGCTTTGACAGGCGTATCTTTGCCGCGTGTCGTGCGATAGAGCCCTCGGCGCGCGGCGAGCTAGAGCTGCCCGACGCCGTGCAGTATGCCATAGATAACCTGGGCGTGCGATTTGCCATGCGCGTCTACCATCAGACGGTGCTGGACCTGTCTAGTCAGGGGGATATCGCATCGGTAAAGCGCCTGTTGAGCGGCGTGGAGGTGAGGCTGTGAATCTGGCGGACATAACGGTAGAAAACGTGCAGGAACGCCTGCTTGAAGCGGGCCTGTCTCACGCGGAATCCCTGTCCAAGGCGCGTCAATTTGCACGCGTTGCCGAGGCGCTTGTCCAAAAGGGAGCCGTCGGTTCAGCCGAGGCGTACGCCCACTTTGTGCCCGGCCGCATCGAAGTGTTGGGAAAACACACCGACTATGCGGGTGGACGCAGCATCGTCGCAGCCGTAGAACGCGGCTTTTGCATGGTCGCGGTGCCGCGTGCTGATGCGCGCGCAACGGTGCTGGCCGTCGAGCTGGGCGAATCGGTTGAGTGTGAATTGGAAGCCGATCTGCAGGTGCCCTCAAGTGGTTGGACAAACTATCCCCTTACGGTCATGCGCCGACTTGCGCGCAACTTTGGTCAGCTAGGGGGCGTAGATATCGCCTTTTTGAGCGACCTGCCTCCCGCCGCTGGCATGAGTAGTTCAAGCGCTTTCATGATTGCGACCTACCTCGCGTTGGCCGCGCGCAACGAGCTGTCGCTACGCGATGTCTATCGACAGGCTATTGAGAGCGACCTAGAGCTGGCCGCCTATTTGGGAACCATTGAAAACGGGCAGAGCTTTGGCCCGCTGGCTGGCGATCGCGGCGTGGGCACGTTTGGCGGCAGCGAGGACCACACGGCCATCCTCTGCTCGGAGTCGGGCACGCTAGGTCAGTTCGCCTATTGCCCGGCCCGCCTAGAGCAGCGGATTGCGGTGCCTGAAGACTGCGTGTTTGTCATAGGCTTCAGCGGCGTAGTCGCCGAAAAGACCGGAGCCGCACAGAACCTCTACAACCGAGCAGCGCTGCAGGTGCGTGCCATTGTCGACGTTTGGCAGCGCGCAACAGAGGGAGACCAAGTCTACTTAGCCGACGTGCTCCGTTCGGCACCCGATGCGGCTGAAGTCCTACAGAACGCGCTGAGAGAAACGGCCGAAGCGGCGTACACATCGGCTGAGCTGGAACAGCGACTGCGCCACTTTCTCTTGGAAGACGGCCAAATTATTGATGCGGCTGCTGCGGCCCTGTGTGCGGGCGATATGGCTACATTTGGAAAACAGGTCGACCTGTCTCAAGGGTATGGAGCTAGCGTTCTGGAAAACCAAATTGATGAGACCGTAGGCCTGGCCCACTTTGCGCGCCAAGAGGGCGCCTTGGCGGCTTCCGCTTTTGGCGCCGGTTTTGGAGGGGGCGTATGGGCGTTAGTCGAACAGGCTAGCGCAGCTGAATTTACCCGAGCATGGGAAGTGGCCTACGCACACGCCTATCCACAGGCCGCGCAAAGCGCACTCTATTTCGCGTCGCGACCGGGACCGGCTGCCTGCGCGCTCTAGGTGCTCGAGGGCAGTAAAGCGGCTTGAAGATGCTATTTGAAGATGCTATTTTGTACGCTCGACACAGTCGACGGGGATTCACTGTAGAGCATATGCTGGGAAGGGACGCTATGTTGCGGCGGTTGGTCAGTAAGCTTTTTGGGTTTGAAACCGAACTGAGCGAACTGCGTCGTCAGATCAAGGAACTGAGTTGGGATACTTCGTTTGGCATGTGGACGCGCGGTGCGTTTCTTCAGTTTTGTCACGTGATGCCGCGCGATACGCGCTGTTTAGCTTTTATCGATTTAAATCATATTCACGATCTGAACGAAGAGCTGGGCTATAACGAAGTAGACCGTCGCGTAAAGGAGATGTTCTCAGTGCCTTTTCGCCGCAGCGACATTGTAGCGCGCTGGTATTCAGGCGATGAAATAGTCATTCTCTTTGACTCCGATCTGACAGTAGCCCAGCAAAAGATTGAGCAGTTGCGCAACTCGGCCGCCGAGCAGGGGCTGACGTTCTACTGCGAAATCGGTGCATGGGAAATAGGCAAGCAAAGCATAGAAAGCGTAGTGGATGCACTAGCGCAGAGCGTTATCAAGAGCAAGGGCCGTGATCCTCGTTGACCTATCGGGAGCAAAGTATGAATCGAACGCACATAGGTAGACATCGCCTTGAGGCGCTGCGCGATCACTACCGCCGCTATCTGTTTGAAGAATACCTGCCTTTCTGGCAGCGCCACGGCATAGATCACGATCTGGGTGGCTTTATGTGTGCGATTGACCACGACGGCACCCGCTCAAGTGACAGCAAGTACATGTGGTATCAGGGGCGCGGTCTGTGGACCTACTCCTATCTGTATCGACACTTCGGTGGTGACGAGCATTTAGAAGTGGCTCGACGCGCAAAAGACTTTTTGCTGCGGCATGGCCGAGACGAGCGCGGCGACTGGGTGCAGAGCCTGACGCGCACGGGTCAAGTAGAATCACCGGCAACGCCGCGCGGCTATGCAACGCTCTTTGTTGCTGAAGGCATGCAGGCCTACGCGCATGCGACCGGAGATAGAGAGGCCATGGAAGTCGCGCAGCAGGCGCTGTGGCGAGGGTTAGAGCAGTTTGATGATCCCGAGCGCTCCGTAGACGAAGGCTATATCCCACTTAGCTACAAGGGTCAGCGGCCGCTGGGCAGCCACATGGTGCTCATCTTAATCCTGACACAAATGCTAGAGCAGATAGAGGACGAACGCTTAGAAGCGCTGTCCGACCGCGTCGTCGATGCGATTATCAATAAATACTGGAACTCTGAGTATCGCTTAATGAACGAGGTTCTGGCGCACGATTACACGCGACCGGATGATGCCAACGAGTCTTTCATCTATTTGGGGCATGCGATAGAGACGCTTTGGATGCTGCTACCCGAAGCTCTGCGCCGCGGCGACCGCGCTCTCTTCCAGCTAGTTGCCGAACGCTTTCGCCGTCACTTGGAAGTTTCTTGGGACGACGTATACGGCGGTTTTTTGCGCGCTCTGGACGTGCACGACGCATACGTATATGACAAGGTGTTATGGCTACAGGAAGAGGTTATGATTGGCTGTTTGATCTTACTCGAGCACACCGATTGGGACTGGCCGGCGCAGTGGTTTGAGCGCACCTTTGACTACGTAGAAGAGCGCTTTTCCCTGCGTCCACACGATTTTCCCCTCTATCTGTACAGCGGTGATCGCACGGTGCGCTTTGAAGAGCGCGTTACGCGGAAAGAAAACTATCACCATCCGCGCTGCGTCATGCGCAACCTATTGGTATTGGAACGCATGATAGAACGCGGAGGTGCGCCCTCGGGCGTATGGACCTAGCGCAGGTGCTTATTGCACGCGGCGCAGCAACTGGAAAGGATACACGGTGTCAGACATTCCCGTTACCCTAATTACAGGCGGGGCTGGATTTTTGGGATCGCATTTGAGTGACCGATTTCTCGCCGAGGGGCACAAGGTCGTAGTGATGGACAACTTCCTCACCGGGTCGCGTGAAAACATCGAGCAGCTACTAGACCACCCTCGCTTCGAGCTAATCGAGCACGATATCACCCGCTATATAGATTTTCCAGGTCGGCTCGACTACATCCTGCACTTCGCTTCGCCGGCCTCGCCGGCCGACTATTTGCAGATGCCCATACAGACACTCAAAGTTAGCTCATTGGGTACGCACAACGCGCTTGGACTGGCGCTGGCCAAAGGAGCCCGTCTGTTATTGTCTTCGACCTCAGAGGTTTACGGCGATCCGCTGGAGCATCCGCAAAAAGAATCGTACTGGGGCAACGTAAACCCCATCGGCTATCGCGGCGTTTACGACGAGGCCAAGCGCTTTGCCGAGGCCATGGTTATGGCCTATCACCGGACGCACGGCGTTGAGACGCGCATCGTGCGCATTTTTAACACATACGGTCCTCGCATGCGCCTAGACGATGGACGCGGCTTGCCCAACTTTATGCGTCAGGGCATTCTCGGCGAAGACATCACGATCTACGGCGACGGCAGCCAGACGCGGAGCTTTCAATTTGTCAGCGATTTGGTAGATGGGCTGTGGCTGCTCTTGATGAGCGACGAAGTCATGCCGGTAAACATAGGCAACCCGGTGGAGATCTCCATTAAGCACTTAGCCGAAGAGATTCTCCAGTTGACGGGTAACAAGAGCACCATCACCTACCAGCCGCTACCGGCCGGATTTGAAGATGACCCCAAGATTAGGCAACCGGATACCACGCGTGCGCGCACGCTGCTAGGATGGGAGCCCAGGGTAGATCGCTTAGACGGCCTGCGAGCTACGCTAGACGACTTCAGGGTGCGGCTAGAGCAGTAGTCGATTGTACGGACCAATGCGAAGCATTGACGGTGGCATCCTACTGGGAATCGCGCTGTCTATACTCTTTTGCAGCTGCAGTCGCGACCGACTAGAGACCCCGTATGGGGATGCCGAACCTCTTGCAGCCTACCGCGCTGCGGTCGATCCACTCATCAGCGAAATAAACGAGGTTGAGCAATCACTCCGAGCCATGGCTGTGGGATCTACCGGGCGCGCAACGGGGGAAAACTTGGCGGCCGCTTGTCAGGTTTTAGATGGACGGCTTACCGCCGTTCTCGTCCAACTAGACGCCATGGACCCACCGCGCAAGCTGCGGGCGATGCACGCGGATATGCGAACGGCTGTCGATCTGCGCCTGCGCGCCTGTCAACGGATCGCTGCTGGGTGGCAAATTGAGCGCGAGGCTTCTTTTGAAGCCGCTCAGAGCGCGTATTTAGAGGCGGAAGCTCTGCTCTCAGAGGCCCGTGTGCTACTGGTGGCTGTCGGCGCCGTCTTGAGCGAGGTGGACGTGGCGCTCGACTCCGTGGGCGCCCGGAGCCCAACGGCCTGATCAGAGGTTGTCGTAGTGCGGCAGATGGTCGAGAAATCGATACTGCTCTCTGTCGCGATCAATTGCGTAGCAGTAGTGCTCTAGGCCGTTGCTGATCAGCAGATAGCGCGCGCGCAGTGCACGGTTGTAACGGGCGATCTGGTCAAAGGTATCTTGCGATATGTTCACGCTGGGCTCTTTGCACTCTGCTAGCAGCAGCGGGCTGCCCTGCCGGTCGTAAACGACTAGGTCGGCTCGATGGGGCTGCCCGTGCACCTGCACGAACTTTTCTGCGGCCATGAGTCCGCGCGGATATCCCCTCTCCTGTATCAGAAACTGCACGAGGTTTTGCCGGACCCACTCTTCGGGTGTTAGCGCGACGTACTGCTGGCGCAGCGGGTCTAGTATCTCGCGTCTGCCGTCAATAGTACGCGTTGTAAACACGTAGGGTCGAGGAAAGGCAAGTGGCCGCATGGTCTGGTTTTAGTGCGGCAGGTGAGCGCGTTTCCGCTCACCTCTCGCTTTTGAGCGTCTGCGCGTTTTTTGAAGCGTTTTGAAAGGATTCATTTTAACAGAAGCATTTTCTGTACTAGCATGGCTTCGGCGCTTTTCAAACACGCCAGGTACACGCCGCTAGCTACGCTGCGACCGTCGTCGTCCTGGCCATTCCACGCAACGCTGTAGACGCCTGCGCTCTGCGTTTGGTCTACAAGTGTACGCACTATTTGTCCACTCAGACTGTAGACGTCCAGCTGCACGGGGCCGTCGGCGTTGAGGCGATAGCGCAGCGTCGTCTGGGCGTTAAATGGATTTGGGTAGTTGGCCTCTAGTACAGCGTCCGTTGGCGTTGCCTGCTCGCCCGTTTCCCCGACGGCGGTGGGTTCGGTGACGGGGCGCTCGGCGACTAGCCGAACATCGTCGAGATAGAACGTGCCGCGCAAGCTGCCGACAATGCGCAGTGATTCAATGCGTTCACCTATCGGCAGCTTGTCCAGAGGTACCTCAACAATCTGCCAGTTCCGGTTTTCTAGGTCGACTTGGTCTAGAACGCTGAGCAGTTGGTTTGTTTGCCCGTTTACCGTGACCGAAAAAGAAGGACGAAATCCACTCTGCGTTTGACCCGGATGTATGGCAAAGCGCAGGGCGGTGTAGCCCGCTGGATCGATCGGTGTTTGCGGCAGCCATTCAATCGTGAATCCCGTCGCCATTACGCGCAGGGCCGCATTGCCTGCAAATGTCGTGTCGGTTTGGGTGCCGTCGAGCTCGGCGCTAAAGAGGGCGCCCTGATCCCAGCGTAGCACGTCGTCATATACGGCGTTATCGCGTTCGGGCAGCACGACGATAGAGCGCACGATCTGGTTGCGTTCGCCGGCTTGCTCTAGGGTGATGGTTATATCTTTGCGCCCATTTTCAGAGCCAGTGGCCACCTCTGCTTGCAGCCTGTAAGTCACGTCGTCGACCTGCTCAAGGGGAAACTCTGCAGGACCTCCAAAGGCGCTCAAGTCGGCAACGACGCGCACGGGTTGTCCGGCATCGGGTTGTCGAACAATGCGCAGCGTTGAGTTGATGCGCAGCGTCGCTCCTGCCAGCAACTGCTCGGCGGGCGGGCTTTCCCACAGACCCTGTAAGGGACTGGCCTCAATGCGAAAAATCGCCTGCACGAAACGATCGCTCGTCAAATAGAGGTGGCCTCGTTCGTCGGTAATCAGGCCGACGGGCGTGCCCCAGAAATCATTGGTGTCTGGATTGGGTCTGAATCCCGTGATAAAGTCACCGACCCGCGCATTGGAGCCGTCCGGTTCGCTAAAGACAACGGATACCTTATAGCCGGGATCGTTGCCGAGGACTCCGGCGCGAAACGCAACAAACGCTGCGTTTTTGTACTGGGGCGGAAACTGGTCGTGCGTGTAAAAGTGCAGTGCCATTGGCGCCAGGTGGGCGGGAACGAGCGCGACGGGGCGCTCGACGCTAGCCACCAGCGCGCTGTCTCTGGCGGTGATGGGAAAGATCGAACTCTTATACTGCGATATGGAGAAGTCGACCCACTTTTGATAGCCGAAGGATAGCGGCCAGCCGTGGAACGAATTATCGGGGATGATGTTGATCCACTCTGGCGGCAGTGAGGCTCCCTCGCGGTCGTGTCCATTGCCCGCGGCCCAGACCTGACCCGTAACGGGGTGTAAGTCTATGCCGATGGCGTTGCGCAGCCCGCTGGCGTAGATGCGGCGTCCAGTGCCGTCGGCGTTAAACTGCAAGATGGTAGCGCGCTCTGGATCGTCTTCGCGGCACAGGTCGCAGCCGGAGCCGACCTGAAAATAGAGCTTCTCGTTTTGCTCGTCGAATACGAGACTGTGCGTGATGTGCTCCGAAGAGCGCCCCATAATGCCGGGCACTTTGATAAAGTTTTCGCGCTCTTCGTAAAATCCGTCTCCATCGGCGTCGGACATTTTGTAGATCATGTCGTGATCGGCCACGTATAGATGGCCCTTGTAAAAGGCGATGCTGTGCGGCCAGAGAAAGTTATTAGCCGCCACGTATACGCTGTCGGCTCTACCGTCTCCATCTGGGTCTAAGAAGGCTAGCACTTCGCTTGTGCGCTCTGGATCGGGTGACCACTGACTCGTCCCTCGCGTGTGCATATTGGCCAGGTGCAATACCCCCTTCTCATCAAAGGCCATAAAGCGCGCTTTGTTAACCTTGTTAGAGAACAGCTTCACTTTAAATCCGGGCGGTAGATTGAGCGTGCGTCGGGGCAATCCCTCGACGGACACAGGCTGTAAATGCAGATCGACTTTGGGCGTGAGATACACCTCGCCAGGTGGGTATTCGTTTTGTGCTATGGAAGGCGATACTCCGAATGCTAGGCAAACAAGCGCCACAACCAGTAGCGCGATCCATTTTTTCATGACACGTACTTTCTTTCCATTATGAGTCACCGGCCGTAAAACGGGCGCAACAAATCTCAATTAGAGACGCGTCTACGGCACGGCGGGTTAGGGTAAAAAACACAACTCATCGGTGGGCCAAACCGATTTACTGACGCTATTGAGGATCGTACTCTATGCGGAAGATGCCCGGTGTTACCAGGTCGCTGCTCATATAGAGATATCCTTCGCTGTCCGTAACTAAACCCATGGGCGTAGCCCAGTAAAATCTTTCGTCCGGATCGGGCCGGAAGCCCGTCATAAAATCGGCGATGCGCGCGTCCGTCCCGTCGGGATTGCTAAAGAGTACCGAGACCTTGTAGCCGGGATCAAAGCTGCTTCCCGTGCCGGCGTGGAACGCGATAAAGGCCGCGTTTTTATAGCGCTCGGGAAAGTGGTCATGCGTGTAAAAGTGTAGCCCCATGGGACCTAGGTGGGCATCCACCAGTACGGTTGGTCTTTGTACCTGCTCGACCAGCGCGCTGTCTTGCGCTGTGATGGGCAACATTTCCCGCGCATAGGTTGGATCGGAGAAATCGATCCAACTGCGATAGGCATAGGCAAAGGGCCAGCCGTGAAAAGTGTCCGGATGGATAATGCTGATCCATTCGGGGGGCAAGCTACGTCCTTCGCGGTCGTGCCCGTGTCCGGCAGCCCATAGTTGGCCTGTGATGGGATGGAGATCTAAGCCGACGGAGTTGCGTATTCCGCTGGCGTAGATGCGCCGCTCAGTGCCATCGGTATTAAACTGCAGTATCGTCGCCCGTTCTGGATCTTCTTCGCGACACAGATCGCAGCCGGATCCTACGTGGAGGTAGAGCTTTTCGTTTTGCTCGTCGAATCGGAGCGTGTGCGTTATGTGTTCGGACGGACGGTTCATGATGCCCGGCACGCTGATGAGCCTCTCTCGCTCTTCGTAATATCCATCGCCGTCCCCGTCGTACATCTTGTAAATCGCGTCGTGATCAGCCACATACATATGGCCCTTATAGAAGGCGACGCTGTGCGGTAACTGCAGGTCATCGGCTGCTACGTATACGCGGTCTGCACGGCCATCTCGATCGGCGTCGGGCATGGCCAATACGGTTGCATCGCGCCACGGATCTTTGTGCCAGTAGCCGCTGCGTTGCGTGTTGAAGTTACCCACGTGTAGCACGTCGTTTTCGTCAAAGGCCATAAAGCGGGCATGGTTTACCTCGCCGCTGAAAAAGCGGACCTTAAAACCGGCCGGCAGGTTAAGCGTGCGTTCGGGCAGTCGGTCAACGGCGACTGGGTGCAATTCGAGATCAACGCGCGGCGTGTATTCAAACGTTCCGGGTGGATAGTCTTCGGCCATCAGATATTGGACCGCCATAAGACAGTAAAAGGGTAAAGAAAAACGCATGGTCTCTTTCTGAGTGTGGAAACCGGAAATTTGTCCCAGACATATAAACCTATGCAGGATAATCGTGTCGTCCAGTCTGCGCTAGGGTCGCATGTCGAATTTACCTATAGCCGACTTTCTATTGACTCGCTGACCGAATATGTTCTCATGTATGGAAGAGGAAGAGCCGTTTGTTCCCGAAGCGGTTGAGGTGCCCATTGACGGCACGCTTGATCTGCACACGTTTCAACCGCGCGAGCTAAAGACGCTTCTGCCTGACTACTTTCAGGCCTGCCGCGACAGGGGCATCTACAACGTGCGCGTCGTGCACGGCAAGGGAACGGGTGCACTGCGCCGTTCGGTGCATGCGCTGCTCGACCGCATGGAAGGGATCGAATCGTATCGCTTGGGGGGTATGGGAGAAGGGAGCTGGGGAGCGACGCTCGTCGTGCTCAAGTCCGAAGGTTAGTCACCCGTGGTATGCTGAGATGCCAGTAGGATTGCCGAGGTTTGAAAAAGCTTGGTGCCGTCGCAGCCGGGATTGGGCCGACGTTGGCTCGCCGCCGTAATACGCAGTCGGATAAATCCACGCGCCTCAGCAGGTACTTCAAACTCGAGCGCGTGTGTCCCGGCTTCAAGCGGACCAAATTCGCGTAGCACGGCAGAGGCTGCACCCGCGCGCAGGCAGCCGATGAGTTCGACCTGTTTGAGGGGCTCGCTGGCTTCAAGCGCGATCTGCCCGCTAGTCTGACCGCCGTTCCAGACTTGGCCGACTTGCGTATGGCCTAGGTGAAACGCGCTTAGATTGAGCCAATGGCCTTGGGCCGCGTAGCTGCGTCCGGCACGCAGCGCCGACAGCAATTCGGCCGCACTGCGGGAGCCAGCTGGCACTCCGACAAGCGAATGGTTGAATACGCCGAGCGGGTAGTCTGGCTGATAGCTCATCTTATGCACGTGAAAGTCCGAGTGGGCCAGCAGAGAAAGAGGACGCCCACCGCCGTAGACGTGATCAGACAGGCCGCCGACGGCGCTGCCTGGATAAGTGAGCGGATCGAGTGTGGCTATGCTGGCGTGTAGCTGGTGGCCGTGCAACGCTTCCATCCCGGCAATGACGCATCCGTGATCGGCTTCGATGTAGCGGGCGACGGCCTGATGGGACCATTGGTTGGCCGCTGGGTGATTAAAAAAGAGCACCGGGCGCTCGTCGGCAGGCAGCGTCGCCAACGCGGCCAGCGCGCCCTCAGGCGTAGGCTCTCCGCCCGATCCAAGGCGATCGTGCGCCCGAGCGAAGGCATAGGCATTTTCTGCCTCGTTTGGTCCCACGGGAAAGATCAAGTTGGCGTGCACGCCGAGCGGGGCGTTCCACTCCATGCCAAAGAGTACCAGCTGTTCGGGTAAGAGCTGTCGCGCGCTCTCGACCATGCGGTGCTGTTCGAAGAATATCGGTTTTTGCGCATGGTTGCTCAGCGCGATGACGTCGAGGCGTTTGGCAGCCCCTTCGACGTATTTTTCTATCAGATCGTGGTTCTCGCAGTGGTTGTGCAGATCACAGCGCAGCCACTCAAGCCCTTCTTTTTCAGCGGAATTGTTCATGGGAGGGTTTAAGATAACGTCCAATTGTTACAAAGGGGACTCCCTTGTTAAAAAAACATCACATCGGTTAGTTTTATGTCTATGTCAAACAGCAGCTATTACGATTATCATCCGACCATCCAATTAGAGCGCCCAGTCGTTTTGGGGGGCATGCCCGGCACCCCCTACCGCGAAGTGGGACACTATCTAGCTTCGCTCACCGGGCTATCTATCCTCGACTTGGACCGCTGGTTGGAGCATCAGGTCGGGAAGTCTCTGTGGGATTTCGTGCAGGCCGAGGGTGAGGAGGTGCTGCGGCAGAAAGAGTTTGAGTATCTCGATCGAGCTCTGGCCGCCCAGCCGCGCGGATTGCTCATCGTCAGCGAGGGCACCCTCGCCCAAGCCGCCAACCGAAGCAAAATTAGCGATTCGGCGGGCCTAGTCTATCTGTCTTCTGCGCCCACTGCCACGTATTGGCATGTGCGTCAACAGATTAGTGAACGAGGGCCGCGCTACCATCCGCACGTGCCGCAGCCTCTCACACATTTTGACGTACTGCGTCCTCTTTTCGAGGAACTGGACAGAGCGCAGGAGGACGCCGATCTCGTGCTGGCTATGGACAATCGCTCCGTGCAGGATGCCGTCGACGTGATTTTTGATGCACTACCCGGCTTGCACACCGCGCGTTCTGACGGAAGCGCGTAGCGCCGTGGCCGAAGCGACGTACGCCTGTTCTTTTGCTACCGGGCAGTGGAACGCGGAAGATTGGCTGCCCGTGAGGAGCCCCCGCTGGACTTTCGAGGGGGCGTGGCTGCAGGAGGCGGATCACATTCGCAACAGCGTGCCGCTCGACGCGTCGCCAGCAGCGCTGCAGGGTGAGCGCGCCGGCGAGACATATGCTAGTATGTTGCACCGACATTCGGTCAAATCGTCGCTGCGCGTGCGTGCAGAGCTGTCTTTTGACGAGTGCATGGCGCCGTTGATTACCCTAGCAGCAGAGCCAGCTGAGGAGAGTGGAAGTGCGCGCGTATATCGCGAGCACGTCGAGGTTGTCCTTTTTAATCAGGGGATTAACGTGTGGCACCACCGATGGACGGCTGAACGCGGTCCCTACTGGCACCGCGCGGCGTGGAGTCGTTTTTCTGCCGCAGCCGGTCGGCGCTATGTGCTCGAGGTTGAGCGCGTGGGTACAGATCTGACGGTGCGCTGTGCCGGATCTGTGCTGGGCGTGCGGCTAGCGCTGCCCGAAACTCTGTACGCGGGCATCACGGGCTGCGAAGGCACCAATCGCTTTTATCACTTTGCTATGTGGTCTGGAGGGCAATAGATATGGAGGCGCTGCTGAACTCTGTAGAGGTGCGTGTGCTGGGTGCGCTTATTGAGAAAGAGATAACGACCCCCGAATACTACCCCCTGACGCTGAACAGCTTGACGACGGCGTGCAACCAGAAATCTAATCGCGACCCCGTTGTGTCATTGGAAGAAAAGGCCGTAGTGCGCGCACTGGAAAGCCTGCGCGAAAAGGGCCTAGCGCGCCAGGTCTCAGGCGTGGACATGCGCGTGCCCAAACACTATCACCTCTTTGACGAAAAGATGGGTCTGACTCGCCCGCAGGTTGCTGCCCTGTGCGTGTTAATGCTGAGGGGTCCTCAGACCGTTGGTGAGATTCGAGGGCGCAGCGGTCGACTTTACGAGTTTGCTGGCTTGGAAGAGGTCGAGCGCGTTCTGGTAGAGACAGCGGAGCGGACTGAGGGTGCTCTGGTCGTGCAGCTAGCGCGCCAGCCCGGCCGCAAGGAATCGCGTTATGCGCATGTGTTAATGGGTGAACCGGAGGAAGGGGACGCTCAGACGGAGAGGCCCGTTGACGCGGCTGTCTTAGAAGTGCGCGCAGAAAACGAGCGCATTGCCGCCTTGGAAGAGCAGGTGAAGGCGCTGAGGGACGAACTAGCTGACGTGCGGAGTGCGTTCGCCCGATTCAAAGAACAGTTTGAGTAGCGCCTCTATTCAGCTGGGGGGTCTATTCGACTCTGCTGGCGGTGCTTGCGCGGAGAGACGCCCTTGACGATGCTGAAGACGCGGCTAAAGTGTTGCACGGTGGCAAAGCCCGTTTCCTCAGCGATACCGGCGATATCCATCTCCGTAGTTTCCAGTAAGTGCACGGCCCGCTTCAGGCGGAATGTGTGCAATAACTGGCGAAATGACTGGCCCGTGGCAGTCTGCACGCGAGAAGAAACCTGGTCCATGCTCAAGCCGAGCGCCTCAGCCACGTCTTTCCGCGAGTTTATCTGCGTTGCATTCTTCTGTATGTGAGCCACGACGGGGTCGCGAGACAGCGGTTCGCTCTCTTCGCCCCCCTCGCGCTTCTTTTTTTCAAGCGCTTCTTCAATTCGACTGCGCAGATTGTCGGGGCCGAATGGCTTCTGGATATAATCTACAGCGCCTAGCTTCATCGCCTCAACGGCGGTGGACACGTCGCCCCCTCCCGTCACCATAATGACCAGTGCCCTACTGTCTGTTTTTTTCAAGCGCTGCAGGCATTCTATGCCGTCCATATAGGGCATGGAAACGTCGAGCAAAATTAGTTCGTAGGAGTTTGTCTGCGCCTTTTCTAGGGCCTGTAGCCCGTCTCCCGCTAAGTCTACCAGCATGCCGCTGTCGCTGAGGACGCGCTTGCAATACTGCAAAAAGAGCTCGTCGTCGTCGACTACTAAAATCGTGTGTTCGCCTGTGGGTTGAGTTTGCATTCGTTCTATCCGGTTTTGCTTGTCGGGAAGCGGACAACCGTAAATCGGTCTACGGTTTGCGCTGCGAAATGCCCAACGGGGCTAGGTGGTGAGATCTTTCCGGCGACTTTTCTGCCGAAATTTCCGAGGAGAAACCCCGTTGATCGTGCTGAAGACGCGGCTAAAGTGCTGCACGGTGGCAAAGCCCGTCTTCTCTGCGATGCGGGCGATTTCAATATCCGTATCCTTCAACAGTCTGCTGGCCGTTTCCAACCGGCTCTCATTGAGCAACTGGCGGAACGACTGTCCGGTAGAGACTTGAACGCGCGTGGATATTTGATCCACGTTCAGTTCCATAGCGGCAGCGACGTCCCGCCGGCTGCTAATCGCAGAGGCATTTTGCCTGATATACGTTATAACCGGGTCGTCGTGTCGCGTGCGTCGCTCGGGACCAGACCGCCGGTCCCCCGCACGTCGCTCTTTTGCGCGTCGGTCCCCCACGCCGCTGGTGCGCCGATCCCCCGCTCTGCGCTCCTGTCCCCGCCGCTCCTGTCTTTTGCGCCGCTCCGAGTTGGCCTGTCCTTCTTCCTCTCGCTCTTCTGCTTGGGCGAGCGCTTCGATTTTCCCCATCAGCGTTTCCACTTCAAACGGCTTCGTCACAAAGTCGGAGACGCCCAATTTCATGGCATCAACGGCAATTTGCAGGCTGCGACTTCCCGTTACAATGATAACGGCCGAATCACAGCCTTGCTGACGTAGCTTCTCGAAGCACTCGAGCCCGCTCATATCGGGCATGAGTACGTCCATACATATGATGTCATATCCTTCTTGTGCGCGCTCTAGTGCAGCCTCACCGCTTGTGACGGTGTCAATGTGAATGTGAGGGCGCTGGAAGACACTTTGAAAGTATTGCAAGTATAAAATGTCGTTGTCGACCGCGAGAACGGAGATAGGGGTGCTTTCTGGTTCGGAGAGGACGTCAGAGAGTCGCGTCATGGGTGTTTCCATTTCGGAGTGTAAAAGAGTTGAAAACGTGTAAATCATAACCTAAGAAAAAAAAGGTAAAAAAACAAATAGATAAGTTTATTGCGCATCTAAAACACTGATATTAGACATTTTTTGGCCTTTTTTAATCTTTTCTCGTAGAAAAACCTTGTTGATTGGCCCAGTACAATGTAATTTAAATAGACAATTGATAATTACAGAGTTCGACTATAGCGGGAGATACTCATGAGTTTGAAGGCAAGTATGGACACAAGGAGGCGCATCGGAAGCGCTCTCGTCTTTTTATTGTCCGTTTTTATTGGAAATAGCGTGCATGCTGCAACTATTTCTGCGCCATCCGACTTCATTATAACACAGGGCCAAACGGGAGCCGTCCCCATAAGCGTGACGGACGCGGGCAGCGGCATCGTCGGCGTAGACGTGACGCTGCAGTTTGACAGCAGCGTCATAGAAGTCTTCGGGTCGGGCAGCTCGGCTATACAGCAGTCGGGGTTTGCTACGGACGGCTGGATCATGGAGCAGAACATCGTTTCGGTTTCCGGCACGACCAAAGAGCTGCGTATCTCCGCCGCATCCAGCGGTTCTACGCTGCCCGCAGCCGGCACGTCGGCGCTGTTCACGGTTACATTTCAAGCCGCTCCGGCAACGGGCCCGGCCTCTTCACCGCTCTTGCTATCACTGGCCGATCTGAACGAGTCGGCTGTCTCCATCACCAGCGGGTCGGTCAAACTGGCCGGTGACTCGGGCGCAATCACCCTGAGCCCGGATCCCGTCAAGCCGAGCAGAGACGTGACGGTGACGCTGGCCGATGCCGATCTCAATACGGATCCCGCCTCGGCACAGTCGGTTAACGTGACGGTAAACAGTAAGACGAGTGGGGGCACGACAAAAGAATCGCAGTCGGTGACGCTGACGGAGACGGGTGTTAATACCGGCACGTTCACGGCTACAATCACTACCGTCTATGGCGTTTCTGCTACGGCGGGTGGCGCCTTTGAAGTAGAGCCGGGTGATGATATTGAAGGTGCATACACGGATGCCTTTGACGCAGCCGGCGACGCGGGCACGTCTGCCACGGATGCCGTTGACGTAGTCGCGGGCGTTGACGGCACGGCATCGACCTCGCCAGCGCAGGTCAACGGCGGCGATCTGGTAACGGTGACCGTTGTAGACCCCGACGAAGCGGGTGCAGGCACGCTAGATGTCGACGTGCTGGTCCGCCGCGTTACGCCCACGGGCGAAGTGATTGTCGAGACGGAAACGATTACTCTGACGGAGAGCCCCGCTGGCAGCGGCACCTTTGTCGCCGACGTGCCAACCTCTACGGGCTCCGGTTCCGCCGGTGACGGCACGCTCAACGTGCAAAGCGGTGACCAGATCATCGTCTCTTATGACGACCAGATCAGCAGCACGGGTGCGCCTCAGCAGAACGTATCATCGATCACGCCGACTACGGCGCAGTTCAGCCTGGCCTCGACCACGATTGAAGTAACAGACCCCGTAGAAATCACGATCACGGATTCGGATATCGGTGACGGCACGCGCATTATCGGTGCGCCCTTCACGATTTCTGCGACCCTAGAAAACACGACGACAGGCGAGACGGAGACGGTCACGCTGACGGAAGATCCGGCCGGTAGCGGCACCTTTATCGGCTCTATGTCAACGGAATTCTCTTCCAGCGCTGGGACCAACAATAGCGGCGCACTGGGCGTTAAGCCAGGCGACCAGCTCGTCGTCACTTACAGCGATCCGCTCGATGCGTCAGGGTCGAATTCTACGGTCACTTCTCCGACCATTACAGTGGACACGGGTGAGAGTGGAACGATCACTACTGCGCCCGCAGATATTGCGCTGGGCGATAACGTGACGGTCACCATAACGGACGCCGACTTGATCAACCGTAGCTCGGTGGACGCGTATGTCACGGTTCGCCGCTTTGCTGGAACGGTGCAGACAAACGTCGACGGCGAAAACATCACGCTCAGCGCGTCGGGTGGTGGCGTCTTTACGGCGACCCTCGCCACGAGCGGCAGCGCCGGTGCGTTTGACGACGGCACGCTCAACGCGCAGGCCGGTGATCAGATTTATGCCAACTACAGCGATGCCATTGGTGGCAGCAATGTGCCGGAGGGGATCTGGTCGCTGCAGTCTACAGACGCCGTCTTTACGGTGCCGGCTAGCATTACGGTCGGCGATGTGCTGACAATCGACCTGTCCGATGCCGACAAAGACGCGGCCACGCGCGTGGGCGGTGCGGGCTCACTGGACGTCCTTGTGCGCAACCTTGTAAGCGGCGAGCTGGAGACCGTTGCGCTGAGTGAATCGCCCAACAATAGCGGCCTGTTTTCCGGGTCGCTGTCCACGGCGTTTTCCGGCGGCACGTCCGCCTCGGGTAACGGCACGCTGGGCGTTGCTGTGGGTGACCTCATCGAAGTCGAGTACGTCGACTCGCTATTTTACGGTGCGGGCACGACCATTACGTCCAACACCATTCCTGTAGGCGGCGGTAGCGACGGCACGGTGAGCACCTCACCGGCGGCCATCTTAGCCGGCGAGAGCGTGACGGTCACGGTGCAGGATGCCGACTTGGGCAACAGCGGCTCCGTTCAGGCTACCGTGCGGACCTCGCTGGGCGAAAGCGTGGTGTTGACGCTCAACGCGACGGGAACGGGCAATAACTTTGTCGGCGCAATAGCCACGACCTTCTCTTCGGGGACCACGGCTAGTGGGGCGCCGCTGGAAGTGTATGCCGGGGTGACGATTGAGGCCGACTACGTCGATCTGGTTACTTCGGGGGGTAGCTCGGTGACTCGCACATCGACGCCGGCCACCTCTGTGCTAGGTGGAAATACGGCCATGCTCGTAGCCAGCTCAGAAATTCAGGCCGGCGACGGGCTGCGCATTCAAGTGACCGATCCCGACCTGAATACCAGCAGCACTGCCATCGACAGCGCCACGGTGATGGTGGACAACACCACCAACGGCGACACGGAAACGATTACGCTGTATGAAACGGGTCCTAACACGGGCGTCTTCCGCGCCACGCCGCCGGCCACGACGGGCGGCGGTAGTGCGACCTCCGGTGATGGCATCGTACAGGTCAGTGCGCACGATGATATCGACGTCAAATACGATGACGCCCTGTCAGTTAACGGCGGTCCGCAGACGATTTGCGTAACGGTTCTGGGCGTGCTCTGGGGCGACACCTCGGACAACGGCAAGGTCGGTGCGCTGGACGCGTCGCAGATTCTACAGCGCTCCATAACTGCGATCACTTTTAACACCTATCAGGAGACCGTCGCTAACGTCGATGGATCCTCAGGTGATAATCCGTTTGACAGCAGCAATATCACGGCGTTCGACGCCACGAAGGTCTTGCAGTTTGTCGTTGGCATTATCAACGTATTTCCCGTGCAGGAAGGGGTTCCCAACCCGCATCCGTACAAGAAAGTCGTCGACGAGCGCATGATTGCCTTTGGTCAGCCGCTTCAGGAGGGTTCGCGACTCCGCCTGCCGATCGTGCTTGACGAAACGCGCGACGTGCTCTCTGCCCAGATTAAGATTTCTTACGACGAGCGCGCCTATCGCGTCTTGGGCGTTCGCAATACGGTTCACACGGCTGACTATTTGATAGCCAGCCGCTCGGGCGCGGGCGAGCTACTGGTCGCGCTGGCCGGCGCTCAGTCGCAGGCATCTGGCGAAGGGGCGATCCTCGAGCTCGAACTCGAGGCGATAGCGGCCGAAGGCGCCGGTGCGCTGCGCATCGATTCGGCTTCCCTGAATGGAGGCCACATCGGTGCGACACCCGTCGCTGCGCTGAGTCCCATCCAGCCCAAGGCGTTCAATCTCTCAGCCAACTGGCCCAACCCCTTCAATCCGAACACGTCTCTGCGCTATGCGCTGCCAGAGGGAGCTCAGGTTACGCTAGTCGTATACGACATGCTGGGACAGAAGGTGCGCACGCTGGTTGACGGGGCACAGCAGGCCGGCCAATACACCGTCAGCTGGGACGCGCGCAACGACCTTGGGCACTCGGTTGCAAGCGGCCTTTACTTTTACCGCATCGAAGCGGGTGATTTCACGCAGACGCGCAAAATGACGCTGCTGCGCTGAGCAATTATCGAGCGGTGCATAGCACGTATCTGAGAAGGGCTGAGGCTAGCGTGCCTCAGCCCTTCTTCAGCTTAGGCAGAAGTCCCTCCGTGTATCTTCAGCGTCGTACACGCTGCCCCTTGGAGTTACCCTATTTCGTTCCGATATATTAATATGATGATTTATAAAAAGAACGTAGGCGGCAAGTCGGAGGATTTATGGTGGCTTTGAGATACTTGGTCGGTTTCATTGTATCCCTTTCGCTGATGGCCTCAGCACTAGAGGCAGTGCAGATTAGCCTACCGGAAGTAACGGCCGCAGCAGGCGAGCGCGTGCGTATTCCGGTGCAGATCAGCGGTCTTGCCGATGGAGATGAGATCCTTTCTAGTAACTTAGACGTGCGCTTTGATACGGGGATTATCCCGATCGACAACGTCACGGTCGATCGCAAGGGGGGCCTAGCGGCCAACTGGATCGTGGCGGCCAATGTGCGTTTAGTACCCGAAGGCACCGACCGCGAAGGTCAGGTGCTTATTGGGGCGGCCACGGGAAGAGACAAAATCACTAGCGAGGGCCCCTTCTTTTATCTGATAGTGGAAGTGGCACCCGACGCGTCCGTTGGCGCAACGACCGCTCTGCGCATACAGACCGTCTTGCTCAATAACGGTGAGCCCGTAGCGACTACGGTCGATGGATCGCTGCTCGTTGTTGGTCAACGCGTCAAGGCGGACTTTATAGCGATTCCCCAGGAAGGCATCGCGCCTTTGGAAGTCCGTTTCCAAGACCAGTCTTCTGGCGAAATAGACGCTTATGCGTGGAACTTTGGCGACGGCAATACGAGCGCAGAGCAGAATCCCATCCACGTGTATGGACAGCCGGGCACGTATACAATTTCTCTGACCGTGTCCAATGCGACGGGGGATGATACGGAGACAAAGGTCGACTACATTGAGGTCCTTCCGGACCAGCGTCCTCCAGATATTATTGAGGGCCCCGTCGTCCTAGGTATTGGACACAACGTGGGAACGGTGTACTGGAAGACCAACGAAGAGAGCAACAGTCAGGTGCAGTACTGCGCTCTGCGCCCGCGCCCGATTATAGCCAGCGAGGGCGAGGTCGTAGATCTCTTTGTAGAAGAACTGGAAGAGCTCGATTATTTTGATGATGAAGACGACGACCACGGGCAAGCCGTGCGCCGCTGGCTGCTGCGCGGCGAGATGCCACACTTTAACGACAATGCCAACGAGTCCGCTAGATTTCCGCTCATAGCACAGTGCCGAACGGTCGAGTCCGATGCGTTGGTTACCGAGCACAGGGTTCCCCTAAACGGTCTTTCGCCGCGCACGTTTTACATTTACCGCGTGCGCTCGGCCGATGAAAACGGCAACTATTCCAGCTGGAAGGGCGGCTTTTTCATCACGCTCGCTCGCCCCGATGACGATGCGCCCGTAATTATTCTCGGTCCCAAGGCCACCCCCGCAAAGCATCGCGCGCTGGTCCAGTGGGTAACGGATGAGCCCTCCAACAGCTTCGTGCAGTATGGGACAGATCCCGATTTCCAAGACGATAATCGCATAACCGTCGATGAGCTGGTTTCACGCCACGCCGTTTGGCTAGAGAACTTGGAGTCGGACACCAAATACTTCTACCGCGTGCGCTCGTCAGACGCTGCGGGCAATGCTTCAGCTCTGCGCCGTGGTACGTTTCGCACGCTGAGGACAGACGACGAGCCGCCCGTTATCACCAGCAGCCCCGTCGTCACGCTGCGCACGCCCTACAAGGCGTTGATCGAATGGCGCACCAGCACGCCGTCAACAAGTCGCGTCAACTACGGAACGAGCGAAGACTATGGCCGCTTCGTAGCTAGCGACGAGCTTGTTCAGCATCACAAGGTGCTGCTGACGCCTCTGGAACCGCAGACGCTTTACCACTTTCAGGCCGTGTCCGTTGACGCCAGCGGCAATGAAGTGCGCAGCGAGGACAATACGTTTGTCACGCGCGGCAATCCCGACGTTCACCCCCCGGGTATTGTTAAAAAACCTTACGTGATTTTTCGCGGGACCGACCGCGTCACGGTTGGGTGGGAGATGGACGAACCGTCTAACGGCTATATCGAGTACGGGCGGAATAGCGACTACGACCAGCGCGTCGAAATAGCCGAGTACGAACGCGAGCACCGCGTGACGTTGACGGGTTTGACGCCTAGTACGACCTACCGCGCTCGCGTCTATATGGTCGACCTAGAGGGCAACGGCCCGACCCGCAGCGGCAAGTTCAAGTTTAAAACGGCCTCCCGTCGCGATGAAGATGAGCCTGAAATCGAAAGCGAACCCTCGGTCGTCAGTCGCTCGAGCAATGCGGTAACTATCTCTTGGCGGACTGATGAAGCGAGTGATAGCCGCATCGACTTTGGTCTGACAGAGGACTATGATCGCAGGGCTGGTGACGTCGAGCTCGTCCGGCACCACGTCGTGAAGGTTACCGGCCTTGAACCGGGCACGACGTACTACGGTCAGGTCTCTTCGACAGACGCTTTTGGCAACGGTCCAGCTTATAGCGATCCATTCACTTTTAGCACGCGTCCATCCGCCGATGTGACGGCTCCGGTGATTTACGCCGGTCCAGCGGTCGTAGCGCGCACCCATGACTCGGCCGTGATTGAGTGGCGCACGGACGAACTGGCTGATTCCATGGTGGAGTACGGTCAGGATAACACCTATGGTTTTGAGCTCTTCTCCGATCGTCTGTCGTTTGTGCACCGCGCCATGCTGACTAACCTCGAGCCCAACACGACGTACCACTTTCAGGTTTCCTCTTCGGATGCCAACGGCAACGGGCCTACCCGCAGCCGCGATCTGAGCTTTACCACTGAGGAGCAGGACCGGATTGAGGCGCCCGTAATTCGCCAGCTGAGCGTGCGTAAAGTCACGCGAGACCGGGCGCTGATCCAGTGGCATACGAGCAAGCCGGCCGATAGCGCCGTGGAGTACGGGACGGATGAAAGCTATGGTGAGCGGGTCGAAAGCCCAGACTTCGAGCGCCAGCGCCGAATGCAGCTTTCGGGTCTAGAACCCAATACCACGTATCACTTCCGCGTTATCTCCCGTTCGTTGGACGGTGGGATCGCCGAAACCCGAGACTACACCTTTCGCACGGATGACGAGCCCGATAACACGCCTCCCTGGATTGTCCATCGTCCCGAGGTCGTTTCTAGTCACAGCACGGCGACGCTGCGCTGGGGGACCAACGAGCCGTGCTATGTCACGGTGCGCGTGGGGACGGAAGAGACGTGGGGCACCAACGCCGAGCGCATCTTTGCCGTCGACGAGGCGATGGAAGATCACAACGTCACGATTACCGGCCTTGCCTCGGGTGTGCGCTACTTCTTTACGCTGATGTCGCGCGACCTGAGCGGCAACGAGACCGTCCTAGGGGGACGCAATGCCGGCAAGGTCGTCGCTCCGCAGGAACTGGGCGGAGACATTAGCTTTGTGACGGATACAGAAGCGGACTTCACGCCGCCGGCTATCGTATCAGGCCCCCATATCACTGCGCTGAGCAACACGGAAGCCCTCGTCGAGTGGAACACCGACGAAGTGGGAGACAGCCGGCTCTTTATAGAGAGCGACGGACAGCTCAAAGAAGCGGTCTTTATTCCCCAACACGAATTTGAACACCAAGTCTTGCTGAGCGACCTAAATCCGGGCACCACCTACCACATTCGCGTGGGCTCGTCGGATCCCGTGGGCAACGGGCCGGAAAAGAGCGCGCTGCTCTCCTTTACGACCAGCGCGTTTGCCGACCTGGTGCCGCCGCAAATCACCCAGTCGCCCGAGCCCGTCGCCCTGAGTCGTCAGACGGCGACCATCGCGTGGGAGACGGACGAGGCTACGACGGCGGATATTTTTTACGGCGTGGACGATTTAAACATGCGGGTAACGGGAAGAGACCTGTCCGTTCGACACCGCATCGAGCTGACCAACCTGCTGCCTGGGACGCGCTACCAATATCAGATCAGATCGTCTGATTTAAGTGAGAATGGCCCGACGCTTAGTCCGGTGCAGACGTTTACCACGTCAACGGGGGTAGATCTGGTGGCTCCCCGCGTGTTGGCTGCACCCGAAGTGGTCTCCCTGAGTGACCGTTCGGCGACTATCGTCTGGACAACAGACGAAGCGGCCGATGGGTTTGTCTCCTTTGGCAGCGGGGAGTCGCTAGACCAGACGATTGGACGCGTGGCGACTGAAACGACTCATCGCGTCGTGCTGGCCAACTTAGCGCCGGCTACGACGTACCGGTATCAGGTTGCTTCCGTCGACGCGGAGGGCAACGGTCCTAGTACGAGCGCCGAGGCGACGTTTACGACGCTTGCCGAGCCCGACCTGCTGCCGCCATCGAGCCCGACCGGTCTACAGGCGGAAGCGCTAGGTGCCGGTAAGGTGCGGTTGGACTGGCAGGCCGTTGCCGATGGCGATGTGCTGGGCTACAACGTGTACCGCGCTGCGTCCGGTGGGACACCCTCGCAAATTGCAGGGCCGCTGAGCGGCACTTCGTACGTAGACCAGGGCTTGTCCGAGGAGGCGGTTTATGCCTACGAGATCACGGCCGTAGATAGGGCGTACAACGAAGGAGCGCCCTCCGGTCAGATTGCGCTGCCTGTCGATGTGAGAGGGCGGGGCGATTGGGACGGCGACGGAATCGTGGGTCTCGGGGACTTTTTTATGCTGGCTGAGCGCTTTGGTCGACAGCTCGGCGACAGCGAATTTAGCACGGACTTCGATATGAACGGCGACGGACAAATCGACTTCGCGGATTTCTTCTCGTTTGTCGATCTGTTCGGCACGCGCTACGGCGCTGCGCGCAGAGTGGCTTTCACTGCGCCTTCACCTGCAGATCTGTCGCTGTCGCTGGTGCGCGCAGAGGCTGGACTGTTTGAGGTAGACCTCGTCAGCCGCGACCTCGAAGACTGGCAGGGCGTTGCCGTTCAGCTGCACTATCCTGTCGAGTCGGTGCGCTTTGAAAGCGCAGTAGGTTTTGGCGAGGGGGACGTGATGGTCCTGGAAGACGATAATGGGGCGCTGAGCGTTGCCCACTACTACGGCGAAACGGTGCCTACAGACGGACCGTGGGCGCGACTGGTCTTCTCCGCCGTGCCCGGTGCTCGGGCCGGGCTGCTGGGCGTTGACCAAGTCGCCGTATATGCAGATGGAGTAACCCTACAAGGATTGTCTGTTACGGGCGTCTCACAGGTGTCCCTACGCCCGCAGACCTACGCGCTGGATCCCAACTTTCCCAACCCGTTTAACCCGCAGACGAATATGCGATTTCAGCTGCCTCAGCAGAGCGTCGTCACGCTGCGGATTTACGACGTGTTGGGCCAAGAAGTGCGCACGCTAGTTGAGGGCGCACACGCCGCTGGCGTGCATCGTGTCACGTGGGATGGCCGCGATAGCAGAGGGCGTCCGGTCGCTAGTGGCGTGTATTTCTATGCGTTAGAAGCTCGTTGGGCAGAGACGATAGGCAGTCATTTCCACCAGGTGAGAAAGCTCATGTTGCTGCGCTGATGGCAGCATCTCTACTTATGAAAAGCAGTGCGTTCTTATATGTGCTCTATGCACTCATATGGGTCGTTTCGACCGGCGTTGCTTCTGCGGTGACAGTAGAGGTCGCGCACGTCGGGGCGCCGAGCGACAGCGCCGCCGTGGTGCCGATTAGCCTAGCGGGTGCTGGGGGCGAGTCAATCGTGGCCGTTGAAGTTACCGTGACGTACGATCCAACCGTCGCCCAGTTCGACAGCCTGAGCTCGGTCGGGTGTCTGTTGGAAATCTGGGCCTCTGCGCCCAACAGCATTTTGCTATCAACGATTGTTCCTGGGCCCGTTTTGGATACGCTCAAGGTGGCCGGTGCTACGGGTGATAATCCGCTGTTGGCCGACGGCACCTTACTCAACTTGCACTTTACCATGAATGCGTTCTACACGCCGACTACCCGCCCTCTGGCACTTGAGTATGCGCTGGTTAATGCAGGGTCACCTCCCACGACGGCCGTCGATGGTTCGCTCCGAGTGACGGGCATAGACGGCACAATTGAGGTGAGTCCCCAGTGGGTTGGTAGCGATATGCCCGTGTCGGCAACGGTCTCGGACCCCGAAGCCAATCGCGATAGCACCTTGGCTGATAGCCTGTCCATAACGGTGCAAAACGGTGCGGACTTCGAGGCGATCTCAGCGTTGGAAACGGGAAATGCAAGCGGCCTTTTCGAAGCTACAATAGACGTCGCCTTTGATACGACGACCACCGCCGGCGACGGTATTGTACAGGCCCAGCCCGGCGACTCGCTGGCTTTTTGCTTTGACGATTCGCTCGACTCAAATGGCGATACTGTTCCACGCTGTGCAACGGTCCTCATTATATCCGGCACGCCGGGCACCGTTGAGTTGACTAACGCGGCGCAGCCGGCAGATACGCTGCGCGTGAAGCTGCAAGACCCAGACCTAAATACGAATCCGAGCCAGCCCGACAGTATCCGCATCTCGCTGTCCAACTCGACTACGGGAGAAACGGAGACGGTCTTGCTCAACGAGACGGGCGACAGCACCGACGTTTTTATCGGTCGCGCCTTTACTGCCTTGGGGACGGGCGTGGGCACGGTGGGCGATACCGTGCTCAATATGCAGCGCGGCGATCTGATCTTGGCAGACTATCTCGATCTGGCTGCGGGTGTGGGCGTCGCCGTGCCTATGATCGATACGTGTCAGGTGCTCGATCCGTGGGGTGACGCCAGCGGTAACGGACAGCTACGCGGTTTTGACGCGGCGGAAATACTGGCTCACGTGGTGGGCAGCGCCCCGTTGAGCGGTCTCGATTCCCTCAGCGCCAACCTCGACGAACTCGCGCCCTACGGAGCGATTACGTCGTTTGATGCGAGTCTAGTGCTGCAAAAGCGCGTGGGGTTGATCAACGTATTTCCCGTGCAGCTGAAGACCTCGGCCAACCATCCACAGCCCGAAAGCAGCACGGCCCCCAAGCGCGTCGCCGTCGAACGGATGGTCGACGTGGTGCGTCAAGGGGATCACTGGGTGCTGCGCATGGACCAGCGCGATGGCATCGTCGCCGGCCAACTTTTCATAGAGAACTTTAACGGGCGCATCGTCGCGGCCGACGATTTAGGCGATTATTTAGTCGTCTGGCGTCGCGATGACAAGGGGCTGCACGTGGCGCTGGCCGGCGCGCAGCCGCTGGCCGGTTCGGGTCCGCTGCTCCATCTGCACGGATCAGACGCACCGCCGAAGGTGCGGGCAGTGCGCTTTAACGACGGCCGTATCTTGGGGCAGCTGCGATCGGATTTCTCCGCGTCCCGTCCCGCGTCGTTCCGCCTCTTGTCCAACGTGCCCAACCCGTTTAATCCGGAGACGCTGCTCCGCTACGAACTGCCCGGTTGGACGCACGTGCGCCTGACGGTATTTAATGCGCTGGGTCAGCACGTGCGCACGCTGGTAGATCAGCCTCAGGCGGCTGGCAGCTACGCCGTGCGCTGGAACGGTCGCGACGCGCGTGGGGTTGGCGTGGCGGGGGGCATTTATTTTTATCGCTTAGAAGCCGGTCAACGGACCGCTGTTCGCAAGATGGTTTTACTACAATAAGCATATGGTGAGATACGCTACAAAAGGGGGCGCAGCAAGCGTCCGTCGGTTTCGAGCCACTTGGCTGGGCACCCTCGTGTCTTTCCTCCTGTGCGTGGGGGCTGTGGCGCAGGAAACGGTCGACCTGGCCCAGGGGCAGGAAGACGTGCGCATTACGGGGGCCGCCCAGGGAGACCGCGCGGGGACGGCCGTAGCCAGCGGGGACCTCAACGGCGACGGCTTTGACGATTTGATTATTGGGGCACCGAATGTTGACCCGGGTAATCGCGCAGTAGCAGGTGCCGTGTATGTGCTGTTTGGACAGGTGACACCCTCTGCGCAGACGAGTCTTTCCACTACGTATGATTTAGTCATCTACGGTGAGTCCAGCGGAGACCGGCTAGGATCATCTCTAACCAGTGCCGACGTTAACGGGGATGGCTACGATGATTTAGTGCTGGGTGCGCCGTCCGCTTCGCATGGGGGAATCGGTGATGCTGGCAAGACCTACGTAATCTACGGCGGGCCGAGTCTGCCAGCGTCCATAGACCTGAGTCAGGGCACGGGGGACGTTGCCCTGCAGATATGGGGTGGCGGGATTAGCCACTTCCTCGGTGAGGCCATAGACCACGGTGACTTTAACGGGGACGGCTACGAAGACCTAGCCGTCAGTGCCATAGGTGCTAGTTTGGGCGCACGCGTCCGCTGCGGTATAACATATATCGTGCTTGGAGAAGGCGGCGCGTTCTCCGATACGCTCATTGATCTGAGCAGTGGCGATTCTACAAATGTGATGATTGCGGGTAAAGTTGATAACGTGAACAGCGGTAATGCGATCGCCAGCGGCGATATAGACGCTGATGGCTACGACGATATCATGGTTGCATCCGTCAGCGCCGCGACCAACGGCACCGGCTCGGGTGAGGTCTATGTGAAATACGGTAGTTCGGCGCTGCCCGCAGTGGTCGACCTGCTGACGGATGCCGATTTGACCGTTATCGGCGAGGCCGGATCCTACCTAGGCTATGGGGTGGGCAGCGGCGATATCGACCGCGACGGCTATGGGGATCTAGTGGTTGGAGCGCCCGGTGCTTCGGGGTTTAACGGGCAGACCTACGTCCTCTTCGGTAAAGACCGGAGCCTTCTGCCGGCGCAGGTTGATTTGTCTGTGGATACAGCCGATATGACGATTGACGGTGAGGCTGTCTCTCTGTCTGGGCTCTCGCTGGCCGTGGCCAATCTCAACGGGGACGGCTTTGACGATATCCTCACCTCAGGCTCTGGCGCTTCGGCGCCGGCCGGTGCCAGCGCTGGCGTAGTATACGCTCTGCTCGGCGACCAGAAAGAGGCGCTTAGCGCAGCCATTGATCTGGCCATAACCAATGCCGATGTAGAGGTGTTTGGCGCGGCTTCAGGAGATCAGATAGGTGTGCCCGTGGTTGCAGGCGACCTCAACGGCGACGGGATAGAAGACATGATCATAGGCTCTATCTATCCCGACAACTTTACTGGGTGCGTATACGTCGTGTGGGGAGAACCTCCCTATCTGGAAGTGTCCGTGCAGACGGGTTCGGCCACCTACTACCAGCCGCTGAACCTGTCCGTGACCATCGACTCTAC
>CALDFW010000151.1 GCA_937942165.1 uncultured bacterium
TGCAAATCGGCGACGTCACTCTGGTCGTCAGATCGATATAGAGGCCATACGCCCAGCTCGCGCTCGTCCCGGTCGTCGAGCGTTGCTAGCTTGAAGCTGACCTCTTGCCAGCGGTGTTTGCCCCAGTACAGCGCGTCGCGGCTTTCGTAGCGCGCGCCTTCGATTTCCAGCACGATGCGCCATGCGTGCCACGACCGGTCCTGGCGCATTGGGAGCGTGAATCCCAGCAGGGCGTCACTTTCGCTCGGTAGGTCGAAGTCTCCCTGAAGAGCGATGACTTCTCCCTCGGAAAAGGCGTACGACCACGCGCGCGCGCCGCTCTGGTCTGCCTCGCCTAGCGTGCCTGCCCCGCGCGCTATGGTCCACTGGTCTACGGCGTTTTCTAGAGCATAGCTGTTTTGCGATACGTCGCGCAGCGTCAGTGCACGCAGGGCCACGCCTCTGTAGACCAGCGTCATGGCATCGCGCACGGCGCCTCTGTCAACGCGTTTGACGAGGGCTGCAACAAGCGCATCGCCGTCCCGCTGCCACAGGTCGAGTGGTAGAGCGCGCGCGCCGGCGACAAAGAGGGCGCGGCTCAGCGGTTCGCGCAGCCAGGTCTGATTTTCCGCGCTGTCCAGAAAAGGTTCAGCTGCTCCGTACAGAGTGGGCTCAGCGCGCTGTACTAGGTCGTTCCAGCGGCTGTCGGAAACGCCGTCGGGTCGTTCTGAGATGCCGACGGACTCGACGCTGGCATACGGTGAAGCTTCGACGTTGGCCGGCAGCGCAGGGATCCACCGCGGTGGGTAGACAAAGATCTCCTCATCGTATTTCATGCTGGTGCTCAACAGCCATACAAAGGGAAATGCGAAGAGCACGCAGCCTTCGACTAGAGCCGTCTGCACGCCAATTTTATAGGTGAGCGCCGGCGGTAATTTCCAGGCAGCGACAAGGCTTAAAACGCCCAGCGCGGCAATAATGGAGAGCAGAGAAAAGAGCGATTCTTCAAGGCTGCCGACCAGCGTGGCGAAAAAGAAGATCGCCGCCAGCGACGCTTCCACCCACAGGATGATCGCGGTAAAGAGTGCGTGCATATCAGTCGGCCTCGTAGTGCACCCAGCGCGGTGCCAGTTTCAGCTGCACGAGCGTCAGTGCGAGGATAAACAGAAACAGGATCCAGGCCAAAGCGGACGCATAGCCCATCTTGAAGTATCTAAACGCGTTGTTGAAGAGATAGTAGGCGTAAAAGAGCGTGGAATCGTCGGGGCCGCCCTCCGTCATAATAAAGGCCTGCGTGAAGATCTGCATCGTGCCGATGATGCCCATGATCAGGTTGAAAAATATGTAGGGCGATAGCATGGGTAAGGTGACGTTGAAAAAGCGTCCCCACGGTCCGGCACCGTCAATTTCAGCCGCTTCGTAGAGGTGCTGGGGAATGCCCTTGAGGCCCGCTAGCCAGATGATCATGCCCGAACCGGCGCTCCATAGTCCCATGAGAATAATGGCGCTCTTTGAGCCGAAACCCCACGAAGCGCTCTGCAGCCAGTTGGGTGGATCGCCGACGCCGAGCATGCGCAGAAGCGAGTTGACGAGGCCGACTTCGGGATTGAGCACCCAGATCCACAGAATGGCGCTGGCGACCATGGGTACGATGGCGGGCAGATAAAAGAGCGTTCGATAGACACGCATGCCGCGCACCTCGGTGTTGAGCAGCATGGCAATGGCCAAGCCCACGGCCATGCCCAGCGGCACGCCGAGCATCATATAGGCCGTGTTGGCCAGAGATTTCCAAAACAGCGGATCGTCGCCAAAGAGGCGCGCGTAGTTTTCAAAGCCGACAAACTCAGCCGCGTGTAGCACGTCGTAGCGGCAGAAGCTGTAGACGATAGAAACGAGAATCGGGCCCGCTGTCAGTAGGATGAGGCCGATAAACCAGGGCGAGACAAAGCACAGCGCCGCCAGCGATTCGTGCCTTGTTAGCTCTTTGATCAGCTGTCCGCGTCCGCCAAACCAGTAGGCGGCAAAGAGCAGGCCGACAATGAGCAGGCCGGCTCCGGCCAAGGCGTACTGCCAGTTGACCAGCTCGCGCTCCTGCTGGCCGTACATGCGGTCGAGCTCGCGCTGCACGCTGAGCTGTCCGCGTTCGAGCGCTTCTTGCGGCGAGTACGTATGGCGGACGGCTTTCTCGTAAGCGCGTGCGTGTTCGTCCCACAGGAGCTGTCCTACAGGAGTCACGGGGCGAAAGCGCGAGACGCCCATCAGTTCGGAAAAGAGCAGGAAGCTTCCCTTGATGCGCTCGGGGAGTTCGCCGTTGTCTTCCACTAGCGTCTGATAGGTATACTGATTGATGTGGGGCAGCGGCGCCATGGAAGGGACGTAGGCGCGCCCTCGGCTTGAAGCGTAGCGCGCGGCCACCTCGTGGCGCAGGGCCCAAATGCGATCGGAGTTGAGAAAGCGCAGGAGCTCAAACGCCATTTCTGGATGGAGCGAGCCGGCGGGAATGGCCCAGGAAAAACCGCCCGACCATGTAATGGACTGCTTGCCCTGAGGCGCGGGAGCTGGGGCGACGCCAAAGCGCAGGTTGGGGGCATAGTCGGCGATATTGTTAAGACCCCAGTTGCCGTCGATCTTCATGGCGACTTTGCCGATAAAGAACGGATCGAATTCACCCGATTGGAAGGCGCTTTGGAAGGCGTCTACCTTTTCTATGCCGCCCAGTGCGTCATAGACTTCTACCATAAAGTCGAGCGCTTCCCGAATGCGCGGTTCGGCCAGCGTGCAGGTGCGCCCGTCCGCGCTCATAAACTGACCTTCGTTTAGCCAGCCGTATATGTAGAGCCAGCTGTTGCCGTAGTTGGGGGCAAAGCCGAGCTGGGTCATATTGCCGTCGGCATCGTACTGCGTTAGGCGGACGGCGTATTCTTTGAGCTCCTGCCAGTTTTGCGGCGGCTTAGCCCGCCCTTGGGCATCGACCAATCCAGCTCGCTCTAGGAGGTCTTCATTAAAGTAGAGCGCGCGGTTGTCGGTGCTGTTGGGGATGGCGTATACGCGCCGCTGGTCTCCTATTCCAAAGCTGGCTTCCTGCCAGCAGGCATTGAAAAACGTCTCCGGATGAATGCCCTGTACGAGGTCCAACAGCGCTTCGGCCTGTTCGGGAGAAGCGCTGCCGCTCTCTATGCTTGCCTGCAGCTGCCGTGCGGTGTCCACCTGCTTACTCGGACCGCGTTTCTCGAGGGCCGCGCGCAGATCCGCCAGCGCACGGGCGGCGGCCGTTCGGTCTCCGCGCTGGAGCGCCGCCAGCACGACGCGCGCCTGCTCTTCTTCGCGCACGCTCTTCTCCACGTACTCGTCAAGCGAAATAAATGCATCGCGCACCGCCCATTCGCCGACGGAGAAGCGGTCCTGCTGCAGCATGTCGGGAGGACTGCCGCCGGCAATGCCGCACATGAGCTTCTGGGGATCCATGCCGCCGCTCGAGCCGGCCGATGTCACGACTTCCCATCCGGGATGCTCTACTTCAAACTGCCGCAGGGCCGCCTTTAAGCCACGATCGTTGGGCGTGCCCCACACTATGAGCTCTTCGGCCATCCCGGATAGGGGGGTAAAGAGGAACACGACGAGTGCAAAAATCCGCATTATGTATACACTTTTTCTCAGTTAAAGGAGATACATAACCTAAGAAAGGATGCCGTTTTTTGCACAGGGCGCTAGGCTGGATCTCACGGGCGCGACCAAGGTGTGATATTGCCGTCGAGCAAGGACGCATTCTATTTTATTCCGCGCGCAATACAGCGCTCGATCTAACCACGGACCCACAATGAGACAGCCCAATATCCTTTTTCTATTTCCCGACCAGCTGCGACATGACTGGACGGGCGCTAACCCGGACCTTCCGCTCCGCACGCCCCATCTGGACGCGCTCAACGCGCGGGGGATGCGCTTTAGCAACGCCGTTTGTCCCTCGCCGCTTTGTGCGCCCTGTCGGGCTAGCATCGCCTCTGGTCGCGAGTATCCGCGCTCGCCCGTATTGGGAAATGAGGATAACCTACCGCCCGACAGTCCGACGCTCTATTCCCACCTGCGCGATGCGGGCTATCACACTATGGGCTGTGGTAAGCTGGACCTTAATAAAGGCGACTGCATTGCGCGTCGCCCTGCGTGGGGGCTAGACGGCCGAGCTCACCTCGAGGCGTGGGGATTTAGCGACGGGATTAACAACGAGGGCAAGATGGACGGTGCCAACAGCGGTCGAGAAAAGCCGCAGGGACCCTATCTACACTTTCTCGAAGAGCGCGGTCTGCGGCAGGTGCACATTGATGATTTTGCCCGTCGCACCAAGCTGTCTTCTTTTGCTACGGGCTTGCCCGATGATGCATACTGCGATAATTGGATCGGACAGAACGGGCTCGATTTGCTGGCGGCGGCACCGGCCGAGAGCCCGTGGTTTTTACAGGTCAACTTCACGGGGCCGCACAATCCATGGGATATAACGGAGCGGATGAAAAGCCTGTATGCCGACGTCGATTTTCCCCAGCCCAACGCCGCGGGAGACGATCCACCTGAGGCGCTGCTGGAGGTGCGGCGAAACTATGCGGCGATGGTCGAGAATATCGACAGGTGGGTGGGGGCCTACGTAGATGTGCTGAGCGCGCGCGGGGAACTCGACCATACGCTTATCGTTTTTAGCAGCGATCACGGAGAGATGCTGGGCGATCACGACCGCTGGGGTAAATCGCTGCCGCACCAGCCTTCCATCGGCGTGCCGCTTACGGTCGCGGGACCGGGTGTACAGGCCGGCGCTACGGTGTGCGCACCTTCGACCATTCTCGACTTGGTCGCCACGTTTCTCGAAGCGGGTGGGGCCGAGTCGCTGCCGGCCATGGAGAGTCAGTCGCTGTGGCCGCTACTGACGGGGCAGGCCAAAGCCACGCGCCCCTGCGTCTTTTCGGCGCTCGATGACTGGCGCGTCGCGTTTGATGGGCGCTACAAGCTCGTGGAATGGGGAGATACATCGCGCCGGGCACTGTACGACCTGAAGGAAGATCCGTCCGAAGCGCGCGATATCAGCGGTTTGGCGGACTTTGATGATATTCAGAGCGCATTGGTAGAGCACGTGCAGAGCTACGTTTAGCCGAGCCGCTATTCCGGTCGCTCTTCGATGGGCATGCGAGTTTTAGGGCTTTCGTTGCCGAATCGATCCAGGGCCGATACGGCGACTTCGCGCAGGACCTGCGGCGGGTCGTCACCCTCTTGCTCGCTGGCCGGGGAGACTAGGGCGATTTGCGTTTCACGCACTGCGCTGTTAAACACCTCGTAGTTCCAGTGCGCTCCGCGTCTGTAGTGGACAATCCAGCGATGCACGTCGTCTAAATCGGCGTGGGCCCACTGCACGCGCACCTGTTCGTTCCGCAGATCGAGTTTGAGCGAAGGAGCGTTGGGCGGTCGGCTGTCTAGCCACGGCGAAGGCGGCACAAGGGCTTTCTGAGCATAGGGCTGTGAGCCGAGTGAATCGACGATCCCTCCGCGGTTTTCGCGCAGCGCTTTCATACTGAAATGCACGTGTCCTGCTCCGGTTGATCCCATAGCGCGAGCCACCATGATCTGGTTGACGATCTCGTCGGCTCCGCGCGCGTCTTTTATACCGCTTGCGTAGAGCCCCGGCCAGACGTGCCGGGCCCGGGTGTTTTGCGCTGTCCACCAGGCCAAGAGCATGGGATAGCTCTGAGGCACTTGGCGAATCGGCCAGTACAGCTGGGGGGATAGATAGTCGACCCAGCCCTCTTGCAGCCAGCGCCGCGCGTCTGCGTAGAGCACCTCGTATTGGTCTAATCCGCGAATGGAGGGCGGATGACCCGGTCGCCAGATGCCAAAGGGACTCAGGCCAAACTTGACGTGCGGTTTTTCCTCCTTGATACCCCGATACAGTCGTTTGATAAACTGATTGACGTTATTCCTGCGCCAGTCGCCTAGGCTCATTTTACCACCGTCGCTGCGATAGGCCGCCCAGCTCTCGTCGTCGGGAAAATCGCGTCCGTCGTTGTAGGAGGGGTAGGGGTAGAAGTAGTCGTCAAAGTGAATGCCGTCTACGTCGTAGCGCCGGAGCACGTCCATCACAACGGCGAAGGCGTGGTCCTGCGTGCCCTCTTTGCCCGGATCGAGCCACCAGTAGCCCTCCTCGCCGAGCTGTAGCGCAAGATCGGCCCGTTTGTTGACGATAGAACGCGGACCCACTGGGCCGCCTTTGGGATGATGGGCTCGGTACGGATTAAACCACGCGTGCAGCTCTAGTCCCCGCGCGTGGGCCTCGACAATCCAGAACGCCAGCGGATCGTAATAGGGTTCGGGCGCTCGCCCCTGCTCGCCGCTGAGATAGTACGACCACGGCTCAATCCGGCTGGCGTAGAGTGCATCGGATTGGGGCCTAACCTGAAAGACTACGGCATTGAGGCCCATCTGCACCGCCGTGTCGAGGAGAGCGATGGCCTCGGCCTGTTGCGTTTCGCTGTTTAGGCCGGGCTCGGAGGGCCAGTCGATATTGGCTACGGTTGCGACCCAAACGGCGCGAAACTCGCGTTCAATGGGGGGGATATCGGCGTCTCGATCCATTTTTGGACCTTGTAAAAGGGCGCAGCCGGCGCTCAGGACGAGCGCCAGCAGGCCCAAGGTGTTGAGCGGCCTATGCCGCATAGCGATTCCGCCTTTCTAAGGCAACATTTTATAATCGCCGGCTTCTTCCCAGGGAAGACAGCTCAGACCGTATTCGTCCCACACGACCTGACCGGCTCGCAGCGTAACGCGACAGGAGGTCTTTTGCGTTGCGCTCATGCGCGCGCGGCCTGAATCGACGAGCCCGTACTGGCCCTCTTCGATTTCTAGGACGGCGATGTCAGCCTCGGCGCCCACGCCGATTTGACCCAGCTCGGGACGGCGAATCACCTCAGCCGGTTTCTGCGTCGAACGGTAGACCACCTCGTTGAGTGGCATGCCCATGGCCAAATACTTGTCCATAGTTGAGACCATCGTCGCGTTGGGCCGCATGCGGCTGCCCGTATGGAGGTCCGTGCTGATCGTATCGGGGGGGAAGCCCTGCTCCATGGCCGGCACGGCAATGCGGAACCAGAACGAACCGCCGCCGTGCCCCGTGTCGAAAATGATTCCCTTTTCGCGCGCGGCCCACACGTAGTCGTTGATCTTTTTGTTCTCGTCGATGAGGGGAATATGCGACGCGTAGAGGTGGGTGTGAATGTCGCCGGGCGCCATGCGCTCGATGAGCAGCTCTTCGTAGCTGCGCTCGGGCATGGGCGCAAAGTCGACCATGGTGATGGTATCGCTTAGACGCGCCGCATCGATGCCGCCCTGTGCCGCTTCCCATCCCGGGCCGTAAAAGTGGGCCGACTTGGAGCCAATGGCGTGCTCGGGATACTGCTTGATCATGTCGGCACACGGCTCTGGGACCATCTCGTTGACGTCCTGC
>CALDFW010000152.1 GCA_937942165.1 uncultured bacterium
TTAGAAACCGTAGGCAAACGAGAAGCGATGTGCTCCATTTGTCTCGGTTAGATCCAACGGAATGTGGTAACCGTAGTCAAAATGCAGCTTGTTCCAACGGTAGCCCAACCCCGCGTTTAAATCACCCGTCGCATCTTCTTCGAAAATCTTGCTCCCACCGGCCCGCAGCATCAGCCCTTCGACCAACGACGTCTCTCCACCCACGACAACGCGGCTGTCCGGAGCATCTCCCGAAACGTCGCGGCGCACATACTGAACCGATACGAGCGAAGAGGCGTTGAGGCGGTAGGCCACGCCCACGTGCAGATCCATCGGCAGCTTACCGGCCTCGGAATCGCCCTGAACGCTGCCATAGGCTACGTTCGGCTGGTTCAGATTCTTCACCATCAGGCCAAACTGGGCGCCCTGCAGCGGGCTCTTCCACATCAAGCCCAGGTCTACGCCCACATTGCCAGCGCTCTGGTTGGACAGCGGATCGTTGTTGGGAATATCCCCAACGCTCCAAAACAAATACTTAGCGTTCAAGCCGATATTCAGCGACTGACCCAGCTTGTAGGCCAGCGAAAGAAACGCACCGTTCTCGCTCATCAATTCGGAACCAATACGCTCGTAGCCCAACCCGAGGCCCAACTTGGAGCCCAAAGGCATGACGTAGGATACGACGTGCTGACCGAGGTCATCCCCCTCTATCCCACCGTAAAAGAGGGATACGTTGGTGTAGGCCAGCTGGGTCTGGCTGATCAGCCCGAGACCTGCTGGATTGGCAAAGACCGCGTCCGCATCATCTGCAATGGCAACGTAGCTATTGCCCAGCGCTGCCGAACGCGCACCGGCTCCCACGTTTTGGATGTTGACGACTGCTTCCGCACCTGATACACCTAGTAAGGCAATGGCTACTGCACATAGACGAAACCAACGCAATCTGTTCATGAGGGTTTCCGCCTCCTCTTTTTCTATTATGGTACACAGTTTGAAACTCTCGCTTAATATACGAGATCCGTAGGCACAAGCCAAGTCACACACTCCATTAAAATCGTCAATGGGGTTTCCTTGACCCCCAATGCATTCGTCACTTACTTTGGGGTTCAACAACTTCCTCGGCCATATTACATACAGCGCACCCGACACAGCCAATCCGTGAATTCAACGCTTAAAAAAGGCATCCAATATTCCCTAAGCCTTGGTCTAGCCGGTTTCTTTCTTTTCTGGGCATTTGGCGACCAAGATTTAGGTCAACTCTGGGGCTCTATAACCACGATCCAACTAAAGTGGATCGCCTATATCACGGCTATTACCCTATGCACGTTGGTGGTAAGAGCCTGGCGGTGGCAGGTACTGTTGAAACCTTTTGCGCCCCAAGTTCGAACGGTAGACGCCACGCTTGCTCTGTCAATATGCTATGCTGCTAACGTCTTTATTCCCCGCTCAGGGGAAGTGCTGAGGACCGTCAGCTTGAAATGGTCTGGAAATGCTCCCATGAGCCCCGTTCTCGCTACGGTGGTAGTCGAACGTATTATGGATTTGTTCTGGCTTATTGTCTTTATCGGGCTGGCGCTGATTATCCAAAGAGACCCCATAAACCAAGCGTTTCCCTCCTTGGAAATCGCCAGTATACTTGTCCTCATTCTCAGTACTGCCGCCCTTGTCGCTCTCCTCGTTTTATCCATATGCAGGGAAAGAGCGGTCCGATTTATTCAACCCTTCGTCGAACGAACCTTGCCCGAACAGCTGGCCGGACGGGTCGTCAATCTGCTAAACACATTCATTGAAGGTTTAGCTTCGCTGCAAAACCCATTCGCCTATATCCAACTCATAGGCAGTTCGCTTATGCTCAACACCGGCTACGTCCTGATTATATACTACACATTTATTGGCATGGGTTTTTCGACGACCTACGGATTGGGCTTCTCTGCTTCGGTTGTGATTATGGCGATATCTTCACTAGGCGTAGTCGTACCTACACCGGGGGGCATGGGGTCCTACCACATCGCCTTTGCTCTGCCCCTTCAAAAACTGTACGGCGTACCAGAGATCGAGGCTCTGGCCTGTGCTACCCTAGCGCATGCACTCGCCACGCTTACATACATAGCCATAGGCGGACCGGCACTATTTTTCCAATGGTGGAAAAATAGGGGCTAATTACGCTCCTAAAGAACCCATATAACGAGCATAGAACCGCCAATATAGCCTAAGGCTTCGACTAGTCCAGCTCCGATATTGGGGGTTTCTTCCGTCTGCTCATCACTTAGAGAAACGCCGGAAGCCAGCAAAAGAACCGTTATCTTCTTTATCAACAGCAAAACGGCAAGACCAAATAACGCGTCGATAAGGAAGGTCTGTATACCCTCCTGCCACCCAATAAAATCGCCGGATACCGCCACGCTAATTATATTGCCAAAGCCAATTAACACACCGCAGAAAGCCAGACCAACGGCGGCGTTATCCCGCTCTAGTTCACTGTGCACATTATGGGGAGTAACACCTTCATACAAACGTCCAGCGACCAAGAGTAAGACCTGAGCAAGTGCCCAGAATACCAGCCCACTGAGAAGCGACCCAGTCCCCTGAAAGATCGCTAGCACAATCAAGCCGTTGGCAATATGCAGGCCCGACTCAACAAAGGCCGTCCCCATGTTGTGGTCCTGCACGATCTCTTTGGTATTATTGAAGTGGGGCAACAAGACTTTTTCACATAAAAAACCAGCCAAAATCATGATGATAATGGAAACAAGACCATATAGGGCGATGCCTGTAAGGTCACTTATCCAGCCCGTCGAGGGACCGGATAGGGCACCCCCAAGAGCAATGCATATCGCAATGAGATAGCCGCACGTAGAAACAGCTAGGGCGTGGTTGTTGTTTTCAAAAAGCTCGTGCAGCAGGTCTACGCGACGAAATAAAGCACCGTAAAGAACCTTGGCCACCCAAAGCAGAATAAACCCTTCGAGCAGGTATACAATTGATTTAGCAAATGGCAAAACATACGTATCCAAAGGGTATCCCTCTACTTTCCAAATGAACGGGACGAACTGCGCCCCCAACCTGAGCTGCTACGGGTTTGTCCCATTCTGCTCGAAACTTTATTTGAGAAGGCCTGTCGCCGTTGCACCTGCCGGTTATAAAAGCCAGGACGGGTCTTCTTCATCTGAGCGCCCCGCGTGCCAAATGTAGATTGGCCGTTGCTCCCCTTAGGTCCGTAATAGGGCCTCCCCTGTTCTCGATTTCTTCGGTAGCCCTCCCAGTCAGACCGCCCGACGTTCCACCCGCCCATCAAGTCGCGCATTAGGGCGTATTGACCATAGAATTGCCAAAAACCCCCGCCACCCCAAAATCCATAGGAGGAATTTCCCACATATTGGTATCCTGCAGGATAGGCCTGCTGTGATCCTGTTCGCTGTCCGTTCAAACTTTTTGATGCGACTACCATCCCGACAAAATTTTCGTAGCGAACATATTCCGTTTCAGCAACGGCTAGCCAATCTGTCTTTCTCTCTTCGTAAACAAGAGTATCTCGTCCTGAAATCCGCTGCCCGCTTGCCGTCAACACCTTAAATTGCAACGCATAGTCTGGCATAAAGCCATCCTCCACCCTAAGATCATGCAGGATAAGGGAATATTCAGGATAGCGCTCAAGATCTCGTATGAGATCACGAACAGGATCGGAGGACCTACCACACCCCCCAAGTAAGATTCCGCATAAGAGCACCATACATAATTTCACTGCGCTACTCCTTTGCGGCAGGAAGGATATTAGAGAACTGGTATTGTTCTACTACGTGTCCTACAAAAGCCGAAAAGTCGCGTTCACCCCACTGACTTAAAAACAAAACAGCCCCATCCGCCCCTTCATAGGACCAACTGACAAATTCACGGCCGTTTTCTCTATTACCTTCGTAATAAAGGCCGGGGGTAGACTCAACGGCAGCGTAGTCGGTGTTTTCGTATCGCACATCCTCAGGAGGATCACCTTCTTCTGCAATCTGCACGCCGATTTTCTCATCGAGACCAGACCAATCAACTTCTCTGGTAAGCGTCCAGTGCATTTGGCCATGCTCTTCATATCCCTCGAGAAAACGCACGATGTCTCCACTGCGAAGCGTCCATTCCCGACTTTTGAACCCGTCGTAATCGTAGGTGGCCTGTGCAATCACCTCCCAAGTTTTTAAATCGTAATCAAGGAGGCAACCAACGGCCATCGTTTCTAAAGTGGGTTCATCCCATTGGGGAATTTCTTCTTTATCTTTTCCAAATATCCGACGGAATACCATACCATCTCCTTAAAACCAAAGGCTCCAATCCTCCCGATAATAACGAGCTAACACGGGCTGATCAAGCTGATTTATTTCTGTCTCAATAGGGCCTATACTCAAGTCGAATACGCGCATAGCCTGCCAAACAAAGGGATCGAGATATCGTAGAGGGCCTTCGAAATTGACCGTTAGGTCCCTTTCAGATTGAAGACCCAGTTGAAATCCCCATTCACCAAATGAGGGAATATTCAAATGATAGGAAATCGGGATAAAGCCAGCGGCTTCCATCGTATTACCAATACACCAAAAGGCCCTTCTTGCATAATAAGGCGATGTCGCTTGGGTTACAATGACGCCTCCGGGTGCCAGCAAACGCTTGGCAAGCCGATACCCTTCCCGAGAATAGAGTTTCGCCAACCCCTCTTCTCTCGGATCCGGTAAATCAAAAATAATGACTCCATAGGGTGGACGCTCTTCCTGTAAAAAGGAAAATCCATCCTCGTTGTATACCTGTACCTCTGACCGACTCAGTGCGTTGTCATTGAGTGCCGTTAGGTAGGGGTTTCGCGTTGCCATACGGGTAACGGCCGGATCTAAATCGACGAGATCAACTTCTAGGACTTCGGGATACTTAAGAACCTCTCGCGCCGTAAGACCGTCTCCCCCCCCAATAATCAACACGCGCGTACGAGTATGTGCTAAAGCCAGAGCTGGATGAGCTAGGGCTTCGTGATAGCGATATTCATCAACGGATGCAAACTGCAGGTGCCCATTTAAAAAAAGACGGACGTGTTCTCCCCTTTTAGTCAGCACAATACTCTGGTATGGAGACTGCTCTTGATATACGATGGGGTCATCGTACATGGCATTCTCCCAGAGAGCAACCAAGGGTTGTGCGAAAAATAAAAGAGAGAGCAATAAGAATCCGACTGTGCCTACTTGGCTATAAATACGCCGTAACTCAACGTGACTCAGCTGTTTCCTATACACGATAACAACGATCAGCCCCACACCCCAATTGATTAGACCCGTTATAACCGAGGTATGCATCGTACCCAGGAATGGCAGGAGCACATAGGGGAAAATTAACGCCGCAATAAGAGAGCCACAGTAGTCAAGGGATAAAGCGTTCGAAAGGGCCGATTTCAGTGAATCGTATTGCCGAAGAATGCGAGTTAGTATTGGAATTTCTAACCCAATAAGCGTGCCGATGGCTAAAATCAGTAAAATCATTCCGTATTGGAAGTACCCCGTATACGCATATAAAGCATAGAGGATACTCACCGCACTCCCCCCAACCAGGGCCAGCGCAATTTCAACCTGTATAAATCGAATAATTAAATTCCCTTCGATCCAGCGGGAAGCCCAAGAGCCGATTCCCATGGCAAAGAGAAAAAATCCTATAGTGAGGGAAAACTGCTCAACGCTTCCTCCAAGAAATAGAGAGGATGTGCTTCCAATAAGCAGCTCATATATAATGGCACAACCCGCGGCGGTGAAAATAGCTGCAAACAGTATGAAGACCCCGAGACGCGGGGGTTTTTCATCCCCTTTTTGCATATTCACCTATAGATGTGGTATAGGAATGACCGAGGTAGTCCATGACCTCCTCGGCAGCTAATACGCCAGTAAAAACCGCTTCCTCAAAAAGGGGGAGCCCCGTCCGGTCGCAGCTAGCTAAAAAAGCCCCTTCTAGTGCTTTTCGCCTCCACATCTCCTCTCTACCCCAAAGAGATCCCGGAACGGGTCGCGGCATGCCATGTCCCCAGCGGTACAGGTCAATTCGCTCAATGGATTCTGTTAGGGATCTATCTACTTGCCCCAAATCATGAACGATAAACTCAACCCACCTACGGTGATCTGCCTTGAGTAAATCTTGCCTAGCCTCACGTAAGTTTTCTACAAAAGGTAAATAGTACGTTAATACGGGAGCCGGATCCCCAAGTGGGTTTTGAGATCGTGGAGAGATGTATCCAAGCGAAGGGCTGTCATACAGCACGTTATCCCAATGGGTAGCGGTAAAACGAGCGGTTTTTTTTAGTTTAATAGCCGCAACGAGCCAGGGACTGTATTGGATGCCTTGCAAAGCGCTGCGTTGTTGGCTGCTCAAGTTGGGAAAGACGTGGGGTACGGTATGTAACTTTCCAGCATAGACAACGGATTTAGCGCGGAGAAGCGCACCTTCTTGGGATTCAACATCGAGCGCGGCGACGGCGATATCGCGTCCCGTTTGATCTATCCGCATCGCCAGAGTGTGCGTTCGGATTTGGTCCACATCGACCTGGCCCATCAATCCCCGCACGAGGCGGGCATTGCCGTCTGGCCAAGTTAGGGTATGGGCAGGATAGGTGTCTTTTAAGCGATAATCGTAGGTTCGACAGGCGTAATAATGTATTCCCGCCCAGGCAGAAACTTGGTGAGAAAGGCTGCCGTAATCATCTCGACAGGCATAGTTGGCATACCACTTCAGAGGCTGTGTGGTAAAGCCGTTGTCCTTGAGAAACGCGGAAAAGGGGATCTGGTCCAACGATAAGAGATGCGGATCTTGGCTACTGTAACGCATGGGAAGAGCAAAAGCAGGCTTGCCGTCTCTGCCCTTTTGGAGAGCAAAGCGCAGCATCGCATCGCGAAAACGGAGTATTTCATCCCTTTCTAAGGCAGAAACTCCGGACATCGGCTCCAACCCATCTTGCCATTGTCCATTAATAAACAGCCGCTCGTGGGGCCAGTGCAGGATCGCACCAGATTCCACGAGCGGCCAACCTCTCGCGTCGTATCCTTCTATTACGCCTATATCACCGAGTATTTCATGGACACACTGCGCTTCTGATGGCGGAACGTTGATATAGTGGGCGCCCCATGGAAAACCCATTCCATCTATCTGGCCGCCGAGCGAAGTACCCCCGCAGCGTGCCCCCAACTCGAGTAAGAGCACGCGCTCAATCCCGGCTTTTTTTAGTTTCCATAAGGCCGCTAAGCCCGATATCCCCCCCCCTACGACGATAGCGTCATAGGGGTCCTCATTGCTTTGGGGATAGCGGGATAAATCGAAAGATGCAGTTCTCACCGCATGGCCGGGAACGGGGTTTGGATTGGCGAAGCTTCCCCCGATGGAAGAAACGTCGATAGAATCCCTATCTCCCATCGATTGACATCCCAGAGGCCAGGCACAGCAGGTCCCGAGAAGCGCTAAGAACTCACGCCGCTTCACCTAGCTTCACCAGCATCCCGCTCCCAGGCAGTGCCCCCCATTTACATGCCCATTTTGGCCTTGAGCTTAGCCAGCGAATCGTCACCAGCGCTAGTTCCACCGATCGCCTTGTCGATCTCGTCATCGACGGACTGCGTATCTTCGGCCATTTCTCCATAGGCCTGAGCGAGCGATTCCTGTTCTTCTACCTTATTCTTCATTCGCTCTAGCAGTGCTACGGTCCCTTTAGAATCAACGCTCGCTAGGTGCTGATTGATCTTCCGCGTGGCATTGGCCGTCTTGGTTCGTGCTTTAAGGGTAACCAAGTCGTTTTCATACGAACTAATTTTTGATTTTAAATCGTTTACATTGCCCTGTAACTTGGTGGCCATTTGCTGCTGCTGTTCCGCTTGGGCTGCCGTTTCCGAATGCCGCTGCTGAGACTCTTCTGACCTGCTGAGCGCTTCACGCGCCAAGCGCTCGGCCTCGGCTTCTTCGAGGTCTCCCCCTTGGGCTTTCTGCAGTAGCATCATCGCCTTCCGCTCATAGTCAGCAGCACGGTTACCGTGCTCGTCTTTTTCCCGTTCGAGTCGAATTGCAATCGCCTTCACTTCGGCAAGGGCCTTGGTGCTTTCATGTAGATCTTTTTTAAGGTCTCGTATGGCCTGCTCGCTCAACTTAATGGGGTCTTCCATCTTATCTATGAGGGCATGGGCTTCGGCTTGACCGGTTTTGAACAGGCGCTCAAATATACCTGGCATATTAATCCTCTCCGACAAAGGTCAACAGTTCTTTTCCGTTTTCAGCGAGGGCAAGCGTCAGCGCATTCAACGTTCCCTCCAACTCGTTTAGGTCTAAGTTTTCTAAGGCTAGGGTATTTCTATACACCAGCGTATTACCTGCCTCGTTCAATACAAAGGCGCCAAAGATAAGCGTGCGATTTATTTGCAAGAGTCTCTTATAAACCGAAGAATCGACCGTAGAAGGCAGTTGAACAATAAGCTGCTCCAAAACTAATATCGTGTCTTCACAATCAATAACGAGATGACTAATTGCCCGCTCTTCATCATTCACGATCAATATTTCTTCTTCGGGGATTTCGCTCTCTATCGCTAATCCCAGTTCAAGCACATAATCTCGCACCTGGTCAAGCACGTCTGACATGACAACTCCTCTAGTTTTGCCCGTGTATTTCGGGTGTATTCTGTTGTAGTTAGCCGTCTTCCCGCCTCGCCAGCGAGATTAATACATTAAAGAAGAGACGGCCTTGTTAATCATAGCAAGCGCTGCTGACAGCATGCCAATGAGAGACATTCCTACGCCAAAGCCTACGCTGAGGACCATGGCATATCGACGCCATTCTTGTTTTCCGAAGCGATCCCAGAAATAATATTTCCCGATAAGGGCCCCAATAATCTGCGGGATAAGAAAATGGGGTATTCCATTGACGCTTTGTACGTACCCCCAAATTAGAAAGATCGGCATCCCAAGAAAGGCCATGGTAAAATAGGCCGTCAGCCCAAAGCCGGCACCAAAGGCAATTATTGGCCACTTTTTACCACCCAACGGATGGTCATAATCTTCGTCGACTTGCCCATCCCCATCATCATCTTTCCCATTGACGACTTCTTCATCTATTCGGCCATCGCCATCGTTATCTTTTTTGTCCCCCGTAAAGCGCAAGTCTTCCCAAAGTACCTCATAAAGCAGGGGACGGTCAGAGGATCGTTGTAAAAATTCCCCGTCAAAGGTTGGCAGTCGATCGACTTCAAAATAGAAATCAATCGTATCTCCCTCAGCCACGGCTGCCCGCGCCCGGAAGTTCGGATTTGGCGTATCAACCACACTTCCGTTGGGTGGCCACAGGAGTTGAGGGCCTTCGCCAGTAGAAACCCCACTCACAGCCTCTTTGACAGCGTCTGGCACTGAATCAGGAGGACGCCCCCCGTTGAAATCCGTGTAGAAATAGCCCGTCTGAGACCAGTCATCATAGGTCCGCTTAACTGGATCCGGCACGTCGACCTCAGACGTAGTTGTCGCCCGCCAGTACCACCATCGTCCGTCCTGCAGATTACTCGGACTCCATACCGCTTCTCCAGGCTGCACTTGCTGACCATCCACTTCTTCACCAGATCGCCACATCTTGCTGTACATCGTGCTGGAATAATAGAGCGCAGTATCAAATGCTTTAAGCGGCCACATCAACTGAGCATAGGGATAGCTCTCCGAAGGTATGGGGGCCATACGCCAGAGAAAGGTCCAGTACATAATGCTTACACTAAAGATGATTGGAAGCATAAAAAGTTCCGCTTTGAGCAGGCTAGTAAACTTCATACCCGTCAATTCGACAACGCGAAAACCCTCTGCATGCCCTCCAAAGTTACGAGCGGGGAACGGCACAAACCAAATTTCCACACCGCGAAATCCGGTGAGAAACCGAATGGCTTCGTCGACGTAGGGTATGGATATCTCTTTTCCTACTAACCCGTCAAGGCGCGCACTGACAAAGGACATAATTGGAGCATAGACAAACGCAATGATGACAAAAGTTAAGAGAAGCCAAACGCTGACCAAAGTTGGAAAAAGCACTTTTGCCAATATGATGGGATAAATGGCAGCAACGCAGAAAAGTGCAGCACATACCCACAAGTTAAAATCACCACGGCCCAAGTGTTTGAGGCAGTACCCGCGCACCTCAGCATGTTGATTACAGTCGTGGTGTTTACACATCGAGGATAGATCAATACCTCCTGAACTACGGAGTTTTTCAGCAGCTTCGGCCCGTTTATCCTTTGCAATTGTAAACAACTGATAGAAGCTTACGAACGTTACGGCCAGCGTGATGCCAATGGAAAAGGCTCGCCAAAAATCGATACCCGTTGAAATGGATGTACGAATAGTATCCATGCCTAATTCCCAACGCGGAAGCAAACCCAACTCATAGAGCACAGGACTAACTGCCGTGTGCAACATCACACCAGAAAAGGAACCTATCACCGACCAATAGGGCATCAGTAAACCGGAAAAAATGGGACCTAAATTAAGCGCTATGCCCAAGGGTGTAGCAGGGAGTAAGTTTCCGAAATAGTGGGTCGCATCCCAAAATGGTATAGGAATTATTTCAATGCGACTACCCAATATTTGGGTAACAGATGGAATACCCACATAGATAATTCCAAATACGACTCCAATTGCAGAGCCAATACTAAACACGGGCCATTTCCATGACTCCTTTTCATCTCCGCTCTCTTCGGCAAGTGCCATCGAGGATAAGGCGGACATAGGGGCCGTTGGAAAGGGTAGCTGCTCTCGGTCCGAGGTTAGGCGAAAGAGCATATAGCCCGAAGTAAACCATGCGATCCTGCCCATGATCGTCCCAATAACCAACAGAAGGATGGGAACCGCCCAGTCACGATGAAAAAAGGTGCGTTGAGCAATTGCCTCAGAATCTGGCCCAGGAGACCACCACCAGGGTAAAATTTGAGATATCCCAAACTGCTCGGCCTCGGCAGATCGAACAAAGTACTGACGCCACAGCAGATCTAGAAAAGCCCCTTCTTCACGCGCGACTAATGATGACGCAACGTAGACCAAGAGGTAAATCTCCTGCCGGCGAAGCGATGTGAAAGAACGCTTTGATACTTCCAGGAAAAGTATGACCGTCACCCACTGTGCCGCAGCGCCGATCCCCCCTCCCGTAAAGAGCCCCAGATACATCTCTCCGGGGGTCATTATGAGCGAAATAAACAGCACGCCAATGATGGTCCGAATAGTAAAGCCTTCTTCGAACCGATCGGGGGCCTCGAGAAGCTGCCTATACTCCTCGACCTCTTCCCACTGTTTTTTCTTTTTTTCGTCTTTTGCGCTCATTTAAGCACTTTCAGCTGCAGGTTCTTCCAGCGATTCGACGAGTAACTGATCCGCTGTTTTTCGGTGGTGTGTTTTTGATACGTCGGGCAACGTATGCCAAAGGAGAAACTCTTTGCGCAATCCATTGATGAAGCGCTTGTTTACTCGCTGCCAAAAAGTATCCTGACCACTTATGCGCTCGATATAGATTTCTACCGTATAAACCCCTGAGACATTCGTAGGCAAGAATTCCAATTGCATAAATTGACTTACGCCCATATCAAACGGAGCCAACCAGAGCAATATCTGCACTCCGTATTCCGCACCTGTTGGACCATCCTCAGCTACTATGCGCACTTTCTCTGCATAGAAATCGCCAATGGATTCTTCGCTGTATGAGTTAAAATAATTAGCCAGAAAGCCACAGAGTCCCCTGACTTCGGCTTCACTAACCATAAATGGGAACTCAAACTCCCAGCGATCGCCATCGGGGTCGGGCGGGATCCAGCGCCGAACCGTATCCGGAACGGATGACTTGGCCGCAATTTTAGCCGGGTAAATTGTGGACAGTAAAACTATGGCCATTACAAGGAGCGATGAAACAATCGCCGACCAGGAGGAATAGTTGAGATTCATCCCCTGGAGCAAATTAAAATAAATCAGCACTTTGCCGAGCCCTTGCCCCATGATATAACCCAGCGTAACGCCTATAATAGCGTAAACGACGGCTTCAGCAACAAAAAGCAGCGCTATGTGCATAGGGGCTAGGCCGACCGAAGAATAGATCCCTATTTCCCGAAAGCGCTCATACACGGCCCCCATCATGGCATTTAGTACGATGAGAGCAGCAATAAACATTGGGATAATCAGTGCACCTAACCCCTCAACGTTGGTCATTCCCATTGAGGTATAGGAGAACACGTTAATAGCCTTCTCTCCCCCCATCGACAACCCCGCAAACAGGGTAATAGACAGACGAAGCAAAAAGTCCTCAAGAAGCGTTTGCCCCTGCACGTCGGGGCCAAAGCGAACGGCGACCGAGCGCAGAGTCCCCCCCGCCTCTTTTAAGGTCTCAAACGGCAGCACCACTATATTGGCCGCTTCCAAGTGAACAAAGGGCTTTACGTCTAGCGTAGCCTCGCTCACTTCCATCGTCATATTATCTCCAGCATCCGGACCCAGCGCTTGGGCACTAGACATCTGAAAATCAGCCGGAGTCAGGGGTTCGTCATCCAAGTCGCGCACTGCCTCAAACTCTTCGGAGGAAAAAATGCCGCGAACGATTAGTTCGCGACCAAATATTTGCACTGAAGCCTCTCCAGGAGCAGCAGGATCTATGCCCAGCGACTGGGCCATTTCCTCCGAAATCAAACAGACGTTGACCTCATTGGGTCCAAAGAAAGTGCCGGCTACTAGGGCTTTGTTAACTCCAGTGACCTTCTCTTCAGCCGAGGCAAGACCTAACATCCCAGTCGCTCGGACTACCTCACCATTCCGTTCAACCTCAATGTATTTCTTCTGTTCGTCATCAAAGGCCATATACCAATTTCGCGGAACGATTAGGCCCTGTTTTTCAAAATGAGAGCGGGCGTATTCAAGCGTTGGCTCATTGATTTCAGACCAATTCCTATCCCGAATTAAAACCCCCTCATAGGCCCCTTCATGGTCCATAGAAAACGCCAAAAACCGAACCTGTGCGTTGAAGGATGTGAAGGACAACACCGTGAAAGTGAGCAAAACGAGGGTAAGGAGCGTCAGCCCTGTCCGCATTTTTCTGCGCCGCATATTGGAAATGCCCAACATGAAGGCCGCATAGGAAGCACTCGCCCTGCTAATATCCGTCTCGTGAACGTGCGCTTCCTTTGACTGATACTCTTTCATAAATCTATTAAAGCGGCTCATGATCATAGACAACACTAAAGCCGCCATCGCCATGATGGCAAAGGCCAGTAAGACGACTAAGGGATGGGCGATCGAAAAAGCGGGATGCACCTGTGCGATAACCATCCAGATCAGAAGGAGTAAAAAGAAAAAACCCAGTAATTGTTTGCGGACATCTGCCGCTGCAAAGATTAAACGCTCCCCGAAAAATGCAGATGGAATAACCAGGGCCAAAAAAAACACAATCCCTTTTATCACGTCGTTAAGCGTTGCCATAACTTCGGGATAGGCGCTAGTCGTTACTCCGAGGCCTGCGCGAATATTCGACACATACGTTTCCCAATCATAGGCTTTCTCTGCCTTTTCAGCCTCTTCCCAATACGCTTTACCACTCTCGTGCAAGCGGGTTAATCGCTGGTTTTCAATGGCATGGGCCCGCATGGTACGTAGCCGCGCTTCGTTTAGATTCCACATATCGCGAAGTATGAGCATACCCGTGCGACTAAGTTTATCTCTGCGAATATCAAAGCCAACCCCGCGCGCAGCGTCTTCGCTTTCACTCCCGGTGCTATTAACCAGCAGCATGCGATTATTGACGACCATTTTTAAGGCGGCACCCTCGTCCGCATCGAGCGGAGAAAATAGCACGCCAACCGGTTCGCGGAGTCCGCGCACCATACCGTATTGCCGAGGGGCAACTCCGGAAGCATCCATTACTTTTACTTCTCCGAAAGGCCCAAGCGAACGGGGATCAATCAAACCGTAAAAAGGCGTTGAAATCGAGGGAAATAACACAATGGTTTTCTTATTTTCCCCTTGCCAACGAATACTCTTGCTAATAATCCACCCTGCAGTAGGTGCATTCTGTGCACGCGTGCTTAAATCCGGGGCGTACGTTATATCTCCGCTAATTTCGTCAATTAGAAAGGCACTCAGACCCGTCGCTCCGGTTTTCAACCCCCGGATAAGGACCTCCCCTTTCTCGTCAGCAAAATGATAATGGGACCAATGCACGCCCTTGTGGGGCTTGAAACCCGGCCTAGCGACTACTAACGCGCCAGGGATCGGCCGATCGGGCACCTGTGAGCGCCGAGGGAATGCCCTCACTTTTGTTCGCAGACTCCGCAGATTATCCTTTAGAACGGGTGTGAAGTCTTCTAAATCGGCAAAGAGATTGGGGTCATTGATCGCCCTTCCCAACAAACCGTTGATCAATGCACTCTGACGCCCGAGGTTTTCAAAATTGACCTTATCAATTGAGTCAAAAGGAGTGTTTACAGTGAAGCGGCCATCATTAACGGTCACAAGTGCCAAAGAGACGATGCCCGCATCTAGCGCCTTCATGCTGTTCACACTAACTCCACCAGGGACAAAAGTATCCCAATCCATGCCGCGAATTGGACTAATTCCATTGATCAGAGAGCGGGCAGGATCGCGACCATGAACAGGAGCTAGTTCTTCGTTATACTGAACGAACCGGCGCCCAAAAGGAACAAAGAAACGCTTCAGATCATAGCTGTTTGTATTGTTCCACAGGCCAAGCTGATCGGTTTGGGTCGTTAGGTCTAAGCTGATAAAAAGGTGCGGGTCTAGAGGCTCCTGCATGCGCTTTGCGTAATAGTCTAATTTACGAGCGTGGCGATCTAAAAAGTCGGCCATCCCTCGCTGGCCTTGAAAATGCGCATCGGTGGCCACTAATATGACAGTTCGCGCCGGAGGATTCGATTTGAGATAATCGCCGAATGCTAAAAGCGCAGCGATACTGCTGGACATTTCAGCAGAGGGAGCGAGCCCTGGAACGATAGAGATCCCATCATAATAGGCTTCAACAATAATGGTTTCCCCGGCGATATCGGGATCGGAGCCGGGAAATCGCGCCCAAAGATTGCGTCCTGTGCGGCTTTTCCAGTCCATGCGCCCCTTTAACAAGGCGCGCTGCCGACTACCCTCCAATTGGCCTCTCAGCGCCAATCCATCCTCGCGCCCAATCCAAAAGCGCGGGATATCTAGGGGGGCACTGGAAAACTTTTCACGAGCCTGTGCCTCAGTGCTCTCTTCTGGCTCTATAAATACTACGGCTCGCGCTCCCAAAGAGGCGGCCTTGAGCCAGTCGTCCCAGGTGTTGAACTCCATAAGAACGATTACGCCGTCTAGCGGTTTTCCACTCAGGTCGCGATACGTCCCATTTCCCCCGTAGATAATCTCACCTTCATAGCCCGATGGAGAAATCGTCGACGTGCGAACGGAGTTGGGCCAAAGACTCCAGAGGGTATAGGTCTTCTCATTCCCAACCAGCTGTATGCTCCCACCTCGATCTACGGGAACGGCGAGCTCAAACTCTTCCACCTCAACGTCGACCACCATGGACCGCATTGCAGCTTCAACGTAGCTTGCCGCACGGTCTGCACCCGGATATCCACTCACACGCGATCCCAGAGAGGACATAAACTCGACCGTTTGCCTCAGGTCGCCTTGCTGCGACCAACATGGCAGGACACCGAGGATTAAAACCCAGACAATATGTTTACATACGCGTTTCATAGGTCAAAAATGCCGTTACCTATTTTGCCAGTGAAGTAGTCGACAAAGAGCCAAAAACCGCTGCAGAGAAACTGGCCACATATCAAGCCCAAAAAGAAATATCGGCTGCGGCTAAACATATGGGCTCCGCCATATCTCATCAGCATCCATTTTAGCACCCAGGCAATGAAAATGCTAAACCAGATTTTATCCATCAATCCGTTTGCACCGATTGGAAAGCCGATTGGATGAAACGGCCACCACGGGAACCGCTGGCGGGCCCACATCATGGCCGTCATTACAACACCCCCGCCAGCAAAAAAGGACATCCCCTCCCAGTAAACTCCGGTAGGATCGAGATTGCGGAGTGCATTCTGATAGACAATTTGCGGAGCGTTCTTAAAAAACCAGGCGTTTAGGTTGATACCTCCATGGTAATAGGCCATGTGAAAGACCATCCATATCGACCCGAGCGCCCCAATAAACAGCGCAAGAACAATCGCCCCAAACACCATTCGGCGCAAAACAGGCGGCATCTCCTCGATAAGCTTCAATGCATTGGCACACGTGCCCATCACAAAGACGCGTATATCAGATGCCCATATGTAGGCCATCGACAGATTCCAAACACTTGAGGGACCGATCAACTGAGAGCCCAATCCCAGCGTTATGAGATCGGGCGCCGTCATTGGAGCACGCACTACGGCGAGACCAGCCTCAGCGACGATGCGCGCTACACCAATGAAAATGAGCATAGCCACCACGACAAAAGCTGCGGCAACCCATCCCTCAGTTCCCATTATCCACATCCAGACGGCCATGGTAGCCATCCCACCCACTGCTCCTATGAGAGCACTACGGTAGGAAATAATCTCGTCGCCATCTTCAACTTCTGGCGCTCTGCCGATTGCTTTTAAAAAAACGTTCTTTAAATGTTCCCGACCGATCCATAACCCAACTAAGACCATGGCAAGCAGGGCACCCACCCCCTGATAAGCCATAAAGGGAAAGTCGGCCACACCATAGACCACTTTTTGATCAGACTTAAAACCCGCAATCGATAGGAGCTCTTTTTGCACTTTAGACAATAGATGAAAAAACCAGAGACCCGCAGCGATCTGCGTATTTATAAAGTAAGAGAAGCCCACCATGGAGAAACTGATATCAAGACGGAGCGACTGCTTTCCAACAAAGGGTAAAAACCACAGGAGTCCGATTGTCGGGAAAGCAGGATCATACCGGTGAAGTGCTTTTAAACTCCCAACGATCAGAGGAAACAGAGCACCGAGCCACATGGAGCGTCGGCGAAAAAAACGATTCCATGACTGGGTGCCATCTTCGTCTTGGACAATCGAAAGAGCCACCTGCGTCATGGGATAACTGAGCCGCTCCCGTTCCATCCACTGCCTGCGTAAAATAACCGCAATACTGACCATCGTTATATACAGGGCAAGTAGGAAAACTCCCCACCAGCACAGGGGTTCAATCCAATTCTCCCAGGGAACAGTTTCTCCGCGTTCTAATCCCTCATAAAATGTGGTATTTTCCGCCCCATCATGAACGAGCGTCGGCTGATCTCCCATAATGGGAAACAGCTTTTCCTGCCATTTGTTTTCCGGCGTTGCAAAGTAGAATATGGCCGTAATCATGGGCAGGATTTGCTCGCTCAGCCCCATGGTACAAAGGGCGGAAACGATCAAAAGCATCGCGTATACCACGATGAGTTCAGCTCTATTTAAGGCAAAACCGCCACGCCCCTGAGCACTTGCCCAAACGCTCCCAAGAGAAAGAAGGAGTAGTATTAAAAATAAGTGAGAACCCGGAGAGTAAAGATCCCAAGTGGAAAGGCCGCTGTAGGAGTAGAAAAATGCGGCACCAATGCATCCAGATATCGCAAGGGAACGGCTAAGACTTCTGCCGGCCCATTTGAGTACGGCATTGATTGGACCAACCAAGAGCAGAAAAAGCGCGATTGCACCCGGAGTGCTAAAATCCCGAGCCATATACGTTCCGCGAATAATCATATTCGCATACGGCGCTCCAACGGCCAGGAAAAAGCTTAAAAATGCGCCTACAATAAAGGCTCGTGGACGCAGGAACAGGTCATCCTCACCAAAAAGAGAATCCGTCCGGCCTTGTAAATAGGTATTGTATGCTTCGGGAATAAATCGCCGCAATATATCTTTCGCCTCATCCTAAAAGAGGGATTTATTCTAACGAAGTAAAAGTACTTCACACACCTTCTATCGGCAATTATAATTGTTTTCTAACCACTAATACACGACACAAAGGGTCTACTTTAAATGTTTCCTAATTCCGACTTTATCTCCATCGCACGCTCGCTCGTCTCCTGTCCTACAGCCCCCTTTCACGAGCGCTATGCGCTGCAAGTGATTCATGAATTTGCAAAAAACCGACCTCAATTAGCTCTACAACAAGACTCATATGGGAATGTACTTTTGCTCTATAACGGTACGCGCAGTAAGCGAAATCCCCGCTTAGTCCTAACCGCCCATTTAGACCATCCGGGGCTGATTTACCACGAGAGAATCAAGGACACCCAGTTTATATTCGGGCTGTATGGAGGGGTGACTCCAGCGCTCTTAAAAGGTGCAACTATTCGAATATATGATGTCAACCGCGAGCGCCAGCAACGGCCTTTCAAAGGCCGCATTGTGCGTGTAAAAACTGAAAAAAACAGACGAACCTTGGTCACTTTAGAAACGACATTCCCCCTTCCCTTTGCCCCATCCAAACCCGGCACCTTTGCCACTTGGGACCTCCCGCCTTGGCGTCAAAGGGGCAATAGACTCAACGCCTTGGCCTGCGACGACCTTGTCGGAGCCTCCGTCGCTCTCTCCTTTTTAGACCAACTGATCCGCGATCGCACACCAACGCGAGCCGGCGTCCTACTTACGCGAGCAGAAGAGGTCGGGTTTGTAGGCATGTTAGCAGCCTTGAATGAAGGGTATTTAGACCCGGAAGCGCTCTATATAAACATCGAATGTTCCAGCGTTAAGGCAGGGGCTCAGATGGGCGGAGGCCCCATCGTTCGCGTCGGGGATCGCATGAGCATTTTTAGCCCCCAGATAACTGCAGCCCTAGCGGCCTGCGCTGAGGAAATACAGGCAACCGAGCCGTCCTTTAAATACCAGCGTAAACTTATGGATTCAGGGGCTTGTGAAGCCACGCCGATGGTGCATCAGGGCCTACAAACAGGAGCCGTTGCGCTGCCACTGGGAAACTATCACAACATCGGAGAAAACGCACTTAAACCGGAGCAGATAGCAATACCTGATGCCCTTTTTCTCAAGGATTTACTCGTGCATTTTGTTCAGCGCAAAGGTGGAGCAATGAGCACCATCAGCCATGGCTCGGAAGCCCTTACGAAGGGTCTGAATAGTCGCTTAGAGAGCTATCGCTCTCTGCTAGAAGCTACGTCTCCTTCGCATTGCGAATAGGGACATACAATTTTCCGACTAAACAATCGTCCAACCGCCATCCACGACGAGAGTGTGCCCTGTAATCATAGAAGCTGCCTGCGAGGCTAAAAATATGACCGGAGCCGATATCTCTTCTGGCTCAGCGAGGTCTCCTCGCAGCAAATTCTTAGTTTTAACGGCATCTGAAAAAGCCTGACTATCACTCATCGCCTGTTCAGCCATTGGAGATCGCGTTACCGTAGGAGCGACAACATTCACGCGGATACCGTGCTCTGCCCACTCGGCGGCCATCGTGCGAGTCAT
>CALDFW010000153.1 GCA_937942165.1 uncultured bacterium
AGGGTCAATGCCGCGCCCGGGGTGGCGGACGCAGTTGGACTGAAGGAGTCCACGCAGGCGAAATATTTCTTTGCGCACGGCTACTCCGGGCTGCTGTTCAAAAACGATAAGGGGAAGGAAACGTTCGTAAAGGGCACCTAGACGCTTATCGTCGCCGGCGTTTCTAGCCGCGACAAGCGCCTGGAGCACTTCGGGAAAGGCAAAGCCAGTCATAAAACCGTCGGCGCCGCTTTCTAGGTCATAGCGTCCATACAGCGCGCCTAAGCCGGTAAGGATGGTGGGCCGGCGAGTTGGGGAAAAGCCCGCAAGTAGAGCACGCGTTTTAGGTGGTGTGGGAACCGCTTCTTGCTTTATACAGGCAATGTGGGGGATGGCTTCGACCAGGCGCAGAATTAGATCGCTGGACATGTGCACGCCGGTAGAGGCGGGATGGTCCTGCGCGACAATGGGAATCGTTAGGCCGGCCGCAACCCTCTGGAAATACTCAAAAATACGCGCTTCGTTTGGCACGTTCTCCTTCGACGGCGTAATCATCACTGCCGAAGCGCCCAGCTCTTCTGCCCGCTTGCTGAGCCGTAGCGTGGCGTGGGTTCCAGGATGGCTGGTACCGACGACAATGGGAATGCGTCCATCCGATGCGGCTACGGCCGTTTGAATAAGCGCCTCGCGCTCGGCGTCGATAAGTCGATTTGATTCACCTAGCACGCCGAGTATAGTAACGCCATCAACGCCAAGCCGCGCCATAAAGTCTACGACGCGTTGAAAAGAGGTTAAGTCGATGTGTTCATCGTCGGTAAAGGGCGTCACGAGAATAGGAAAAACGCCTGTAAAATGAAGGTCGGACATAGTTTCTTTCGCTATTTGAGTAGTTTTTTATGAGAGATTGCCCGGCGAAAACGATCATTTAGCTGCTTTGCCAAGAAAAAATCTGGAAAAGAGAATTCGCACGACGATGTAACAGGTCTTGATACACGCTCTGACAGGAACTAGGGTCACATTGTTGGTACAGCCCCTCGACGACAACTTTGCCTGCTAGCAGGAGCCGCAATGCTTCGCTAAAGTTGGTGAAAATGCTGCCCTGGCGGAAATCTAGAGGGTGGTGGGGTAATTCCCACTCCCAGCCGGAGCGGAGTAGGACGTAGTTGAAAAAGATCTCCCGGAGAAACTCGTGTGCCTGAATATCGGCCTTCTGAGTCCAGGGCGCTCCAACAAGGGCGATCTCACCTTTCTTCTTTACCACTTTACAGCCGTCGAGAGCCGCCCCCTCATGGCCTGAACACTCGATGTGTAAATCTATTCGGCGAGCAATGCTTGGATCGTCGTGTGGTACGCCTTCGAGCACGCGGGGTAGACCTGCCTGGATCGCCCATTCACGTCGAGCGGATACCGGGTCGACTGCAAGCACGTCGTAGCCATAGGCGGCAAAGACTTGTGCACAGAGGTGGCCGACTGGTCCAAGCCCCGTCACCAACACTTGGGCTGGCGGTCGGGCAAGCGTCGTTTGCAGGGTTGTCATGGTTACGCCCATCAGCCGGCAGAAGGGGACGAGTTGCGGTGCTAAGCCATCGGGCACGGGGATCGTATCGGCGGCCCGAACCCTCTGGTACGACTGGTGCTTGCCCATGCAAAAGCGGAGTTCGCCTTCTCGGATGTCGCCGACGGCTTGGCCAACTGATTCAACGCGAAAAACGGCCGCGTAGCCGGGTTGGGCTGGGAAATGACTTCCCCCGTAAATGCCTGCCAGTTCAGTGCCGGGACTGATAAGGGTGTAAAGCGTTGAGCCTGCCACTTCGTCGGGGTTCAGGGAGGTCGCGATTTCAGATTCGATGAGTTCGGCCTGTTCTGGTGCGGTAAAGCAAATCGATTGATAGCGCATGGGAACCTTTCTATTCGCGCGGGCTGAGCTGTGTTTTCCTTCAGTGCCTATTTTAGATTTTCTGGGTTTAGCGCCTCTAATTCGGGTAGGACAAAGCGCCCATCTTTGCGAACTAATACGTCGTCAAAAAAGATTTCCCCTCCGCCAAATTCAGGCGTCTGGATCATAACCATATCCCAGTGGATGGCGGAGCGATTGCCGTTATCTGCCTTTTCATAAGCCTGTCCCGGAGTAAAGTGAAAAGAACCGGCAATCTTTTCGTCAAAGAGAATATCCAACATGGGATGTGTGATATAGGGGTTGAAGCCGATGGCAAACTCTCCAATGTAGCGCGCGCCTTCATCGGCATCGAGCACTTCGTTGAGGCGTTCGTCCTCGTTGCTCTGCGCTTCCACGATACGGCCCTGTTCAAAGCGCAGGTAGATTTTCTCAAATACGGTGCCGCGGTACAGCGTGCTGGCATTAAAGCCGATCTCTCCCTCAACCGAATCTCGAACGGGGGCGGTAAAGCACTCTCCGTCGGGAATATTGCACTCGCCAGAACATTCGATGACGGGAATGTCTGCTATGCTAAAGCGTAAATCGGTCTGTGGTCCGGTAATATGTACGCGGTCCGTGCTGCGCATTAGGTCGGCTAAGGGCTTTTGAGCTTCGGCCATCTTGCCGTAGTCGAGCGTGCAAACATCAAAGTAGAATTCCTCGAAGGCCTCAGTGCTCATGCGCGCCTGTTGGGCCATGGAAGATGAGGGCCAGCGCAGAACGACCCACTTTGTTTGGGGGACGCGAATCTGATAGTGTACGGGCTGCATCCAGTGCTCCTCGTACAGGCGCATTGATTCGGCTGGCACGTCGGATAGTTCGGCTACGTTGCCGCTGCCGCGCAGGCCGATATAGGCATTGACCTGACGCATGCGATGGGCCTCCACGTCGCCGATCAGTTCCATCCCCTCGCGCTGGGCTGCCCGAAGTAGTTCGCGCTGTATGCGTGTCCGCTTGTAGGAGACGACGGGTATACCTCCTACGGACCGAGTGGCTCGTATCAGGGCGATAACCATTTCCTCCGGAATATCAAACGTCTCGATAAGTACTTTCTCTCCCTCCTGTAGATCTGTTGAGTGGTGTATCAAGACCGAGGCGAGTTGATCAAAACGTGCGTCGTGCATAGAGTGCGAACCTTTGGTAAAAATTTATGATGTGGTGCAGGTTGTTGAGATACTCTTCACGGTGTTTCAGTCCGTATAGGAGGCCTGTGACTAGAAGCGCATGCGCAGCATGGGCCGTGCGTAGGATACATCGAGTGTTTCTCCGGTGTGTCCAGAACGCGTGCCGGGTGGCATCAGATGTATAGCCAACGCGCGTCGCTGGCGAGACGTCGCATTGGGTGGCGTGTAGTGCAGCGTCTGACAGTGGTGGAAAAGCGCTCCCCCGGCGGGTAAGTCTACCACTTCTGCTTGAGAGGTGTCCACGCGTTGTCCAACGTCGAGAAGCGCACCGGACTCGGGGGATCGCTCGTGCGATTCGCCTAATCCTTGTAAGTGAGATCCGGGGATTAGATGCATTGCTCCGTTGCTTGCATCGACGTCGTCTAAGGTGAGCCAGCAGCTCACTAGGTTAGCTGGATGACAGCGCCAGTAGGCATTGTCTTGATGCCAAAAGACCGCGCCGCCGTGATGGGCGGGCTTTGAGAGCGCTTGGTCGTGAAAAAGCTGAATATTAGGTCCTATCAGGTCTTCGGCGATGTCGAGAATACGAGCGTCGTACAGCAGCTGGCGAAAAGCCATACTGCGCTCGCAAACTTGCATGATTTGCAGCATCTGTTCTGGTGCATCTATCTTGGCCTCTAGTTCTTCCGTGTCGGATATAGCTAAGTTGCGAAATTGGTTGCTCTCTCGTGCTTCGTCGAAAATGCGGTCGTATTCATCTCGAAGCGTGGAGAGTGTCTCGCCGTCTAGCAGAGGGCCTATGCGCAGGAAGCCGCGCGCGCGAAATGTGTCGATGCTCTCCGGCGTCAGGGCTTGCGTGGGTTGAGAGGTTTTTTCCATGTGTGAATAGGCTCCTTAATAGTCCACTTGGCGGACGGAAATGTAGCGGTTTTTCTGGGCAGATTCGCGCGCGGCCAAGCAGGCATATGCGCTCTGGATGCCTGTGGCAATGGGCGTGCGCGAGGTGCGTATGCGTCCTTGAATGAGGTCAATGAAATCGCGGGCAAGTTCGAGGTCTCCGCCAAAGTGGCTGGCGGTTCCGCTGGCCGATTCGGTAGCGCTGAAAGGCGCGTGATGGCGTATGCGGCGCAGATCACCGCGAAACCAGTCAAAGTCGACCGTTCCATCATACCCGCTGATAATTGCGCCGCGTCGGCCCGCATCGCGGCGTGCATAGAAAACCTGCGTATACACGCCGTGTGCGCCGGAGGCAAATTCTAATAGGGCCGAAGAGCAGTCCTCGTTGAGGGTGCCGTCGCTAGCGTTTCCACACTTTTTACTAAATACGCACAGGTGGTCTACATGCGAGCCCGATGTGCCGTTACGCTTGCGATTTTTCGGGCTTTCTAAACAGGTGTGTTGCTCGTCACACTGTGAACAATATCGCTCTTTTTTTTGGCCACCGAAGACCTGTCCACGCGTTGCCATGGCCGCAATGCGCACGATGGGTTCGCCCATGAGATACATAAGATAATCCAGGTCATGCGTGGCCTTTTGTAAGAAAAGGCCGCCTGTTATAGCAAAATCGCGATAGGGGGCTTCCCAATATCCAGTCCCGTAGGGCACGTAGTTTGTGGCGGCAATGTGGACGGGTTTTCCCACGGCGCCGTCTTCCACATATTGGCGTGCGAGTTCACACAGGGGAGAAACGCGCAGGGGGAAACTGACGACGACCGGGCAGCGCGCGTTTGCATAGGTCTTCTCGAGTGCAGCAGCTTGGCGCAGATTAATGGCTACGGGCTTTTCTAAAAAGAGCGGCAGGTCAGACTGCGCTACCGCCATCGCATAGCGCGTGTGTAAATTGCAGCGCGTTCCGATGGCCAGGGCATCTATGCTTCCCTGGCGCAGCAGCGTGGAGACGTCTCTGTAAAACGTGGCGTCTCTGTCTCTGGGGTCCATGCGCTGGCGCACGCCTTCTTTGTCGGGATCGACAACGGCCGTTACGCGCAGGTCGGGGTCGATAGAGCGCAGGCTGTTGTTGATTACTCCGTGAATGCGGCGACCGTATCCTATTACGCCGAGTCGGATCATAAGGAGTCTCCATTTTTTCGGGGTAAACTAATGCGCAGAGGGGGGAGAGTCCACCGCTGGATAGGGATATATCGCGCTGGCGTGAAGGTGAGGGATAAAAATTAATTTCAACTCGTTATTTTTCGGTGGGTAATACCGCCTTTTGACCGAAGACGAAAAACCTATGTCGTCATTAGGCAGAGAGGACATTATTCGTGAGAAAAGCCGTCATGTTATCAGATTCACAGAACGATGTAGATCGCGTCTATGCGGAGGGGCGCTGGGAAGCACTCTGTGCCAACGTCGCTCTCTATCCGCACGTCGTGGGGATAGAAAACTTTGATAGACACGCAGAGAGCCTGCGCGATGTTGAGGTCGCTTTCTCTACGTGGGGCATGCCGGAGTTGGTAGACGCACACCTCGACAGGATGCCGTCACTGAGGGCCCTTTTTTACGCGGCCGGTTCGGTGCAGTCCTTTGCACGGCCTTTTCTAGCGCGCGACATTGCGGTGGTAAGCGCATGGGCTGCTAACGCCGTGCCCGTTGCGGAATTCACTCTCGGGCAAGTGCTCCTGGCGTGTAAGGGCTATTTTCGCAACGAGCGGGCCTGTAGAGATGCGGAGCTACGCCATGCCGGAACGGCGTTCAAAGGGGCGGGCGTCTTTGGCGAAACGGTGGGGCTTATTGGTGTGGGGATGATCGGGCGGACGCTGTGTCGACTGCTCGAGTCCTTTAACCTGAAAGTTATAGGGCACGATCCCTATCTCGAGCCTGCTGTGGCGGAGGCATTGGGTATTGAATGGGTCGATTTACCGGATGTGTTCTCCCGCGCTTATGTGGTGAGTAATCACCTGCCCAATATTCCTTCCACGCGCGGCCTGTTAGACGGATCTCTCTTTGCCCGTATGCGCTCGGATGCGACGTTTATAAATACGGGGCGAGGCGCTCAGGTGGTCGAAAGGGATCTCATCGCAGTGCTGGCTGAACGGCCCGATTTAACGGCCTTGCTCGATGTGACTTGGCCCGAGCCGCCCGAGAAGGAATCTCCGCTCTATGCGTTGCCCAATGTGTCGCTGAGTGCACATATTGCAGGCTCAATCAACGATGAAGTGGTTCGGATGGCGGACTATGTGCTGGAGGAATACGGGCGCTGGGAGCGCGGAGAAGACCTGCTCTACGCCGTTTCTCCCGACATGCTAGAGACTATGGCCTAATCGATGACGCCACCGCCCAAGCAGTATTCGCCATCGTACAGCACGGCGTGCTGACCGGGCGCAATGCCGGGATCGGGCAGCTGAAGGTGGAGATAGCCCTTGCCCTCTGCGCCGTGGTCAAAGCGACAGGGAATGAGCTGGGGACCGTGCCGCAGTTTGACTTGGAGTTCAGCGTGCGTTGGTCGGCCCGTAATCCAGCTGAGCTGGCTTACGGTTAGCCTATCGCGCATTCGAGCGTCTTGCCGATCGGAATGCGAAATAAAGACCGTATTGCTCTCGGCGTCCTTATCGACTACGTACCAAGGTCCCCCGCCCAGGCCCAGACCGTGGCGCTGTCCAATTGTGTGAAACCAATAGCCTTCGTGTTCCCCTTTTTTTTCACCGGTCTCGCGTTCGATCAGATTGCCTTGCCTTCGGCCCAGGTGAAATGCGACAAAGTCTTGATAGTTTATTTTACCCAAAAAACAAATGCCCTGGCTGTCTTTCCGATCTTTAGACGGTACAGCTAGCGTTTGGGCTAGCGTGCGTACTTCGAGTTTTGGTAAGTGGCCAATTGGAAAGAGCAGGTGGGCGAGCTGTTCCTGATGCAGATTGGAAAGGAAGTAGGTCTGGTCCTTTACCGGATCGGGCGCCCGCTGTAGGTAAAAGCCCTCCTCGCATTGGGCAATTTGGGCATAATGCCCCGAGGCCACTCGGTCGAAAGCGCCGCCCAAGCGATCCATAAAGACGCCAAACTTAATGCGTTCGTTGCAAAAGATGTCTGGACTGGGCGTGCGGCCTGCTCTGAGCTCGGCCAGAGCGTGTTCGACGATCCGCTCGCGATACTCCGTTTGTAAAGGGATAACTTCCAGTGGAATATCGAGCTGCTGGCATACGGCGCGGGCGTAGCGAAGATCCTCTTCCCACGGACAATCTCCTAGGAACGCCAATTCATCCTCAAGCCAAATCTTTAGGTAGAATGCTCGTACCTGGACGTCCGGTTGCCGAGCGAGTAGGTGCAGAGCAACGGAGCTGTCTACGCCACCTGACAGGAGTGCGGCGACTTTCATTGAAGGCTGGCCTCTAGGGCGGGGATGAAATATTCGATGGGGGGCAGAGAGATATCTGGCACTTTACCACAGTCGTCCCACCGGCGCAGCTGTACGGCTTCCTCTGCAAAGGGAAGGTTGGCAAAGGCGTCCGATTCTGCGCTGGTATAGGGACCTCCCTGGAGCTCGAGGCTGCGCTGAGAGGCGGGCGAAAGGCCGCTTAGGTAGGCCGCATCGACGGCGCATAGGTAGCGTTTAGCGGCCACGTGTAGTCGACCGGGTTCGATCGCTGCAGGCTGAAAGTGAGATGCTAAATAGGCGGCACCACTCTCTTCATGACAGGCGTCAATCCCGCGATCGGCCGCGTCTTCTGCGTGTAAGAGATGGCCGAAGTCGTGCAGCAGGGCCGCCGCTACAAGCGTATCAGATGCTCCAGCACCTTCGGCTAAAACCGCCGTTTGCAGGGCGTGCTGCAGCTGGGTTACGGACTCGCCGTATTCTAGGTGGCCTCGCTGTTTAAAGCGCTTTATTACATCGTTAATCGCAGTGTCCATTGTCCTCGGATTGGTGTATAAAAGGGTCTTTACATATAATAAGTGCGCGCGGCCAGAGAGCAAGAAATGAAAGCGGCCTGGAGTTGCTGCTGCCGTATCAACGCATCCAACTCTACCTGCTTTGCGGTATGCTAAGTAGGGCAAGATGGGGTGGGTCGCGCTTTCGTTTACGTATCCATCCAACTCGGGAGATTTGAGATGAAGTTTGAACATTTCGCAATCAACGTAGAAGATCCAGTCACCGTAGCCAAGTGGTATGTCGACCATCTGCAGATGAAAATTGTTCGCCAGAGCGAGGGGCCGGCTTTTATGCACTTTCTCGCAGATTCTACGGATCGGGTAGTGATGGAGCTTTACAATAATCCTCCCGAACTCATTCCCGACTACGCCGCGCAGGATCCGCAGGTGTTGCATATGGCATTCGCGGTTGAGGATATGGGAGGGACGATTAAACGACTTGAAGAGGCGGGAGCCCAACTGGTAGGAGGACCTGGTCCTACGCCGGCGGGAGATACGTTGGCGATGCTGCGGGATCCATGGGGTTTTGCGATACAGCTGACGCAGCGTGCAACGCCCATGGTGTAGGAGAAGCCGATGCAGGTCTGTGATGGGGTTGGTGATTGGAGACCGGTGCTGCTGGTCTTCAGCCTGAGCGGTGCGCAGGTGATTCAAGGAGAGGGAATCAATCGAGCTTGTCTGATACGTCGGGAAATGCGCGACATCTGCTATTGGCCGTGTATGTGCCCGCGCTGAGCTTTGCGGTTAGTAGGGGCGTGCTAATTCCCATCATGCCGCTCTACGTGCGTTCCTACGATGTCTCATACGGGTTGGTGGGACTCGTTTTGGCCGCGGAGAGCGCGGGCACACTGTTAAGCGATATGCCCGCAGGCGTGTTGATTCGCCGCATAGGGCATAAGGCCTCGATGCTCTTAGGTGCGGGATGTAGCATTGTTGGGGCCATGGCACTTTTCTGGGTTGAGAGCCTCTGGCTCGTAGTTTTTTTTCGCATCGTGTCCGGCGTCGGGGCTGCTCTACTGGGTATTTCACGGCACGCCTACATCGCCGAACTCGTGCAGGTGCAGCGCCGCGGCCGTTCAATCGCAGTTTTGGGTGGTATTGGTCGTGTGGGCGCCTTTATTGGGCCGGCACTGGGCGGTGTCTTGGGCGCGACGTTTGGGCTACGCGCCGCGTTTATAGGCTTTGCCGTCCTCGGGCTAGTGGGGGGCGTTGCCGTGCTGTTTTGGGTGCGCGGCGCACGCGGTGTGGTTGAGAATTCGGTAGCCGAGCACCGCTCTCTGAGGCAGGTGTTTAGCGCCCATCGGTCCGCGTTGCTGAAGGCGGGGTCTGGTCAACTATGCGCGCAGTTAATTCGCGCGGCTCGGCTGATTATCATACCGCTGTACGCAGCAGATGCGCTGGGATTAGACGTGCGCTCTGTCGGTCTGATTGTCAGCGTATCCTCTGCAGTTGATATGCTGATGTTTTATCCCGCGGGCGTGATCATGGACACCTGGGGGCGGAAATATGCCTATGTTCCGAGCTTTGCGATCCAAGCGGTAGGTATGTTAATGATACCCGCTGCAGAGAGCGTATGGACGTTGCATCTGGTGGCGGCGTGGATTGGCTTGGGCAACGGGTTGGGTTCGGGTACCATGATGACGCTGGGGGCGGATTTGGCACCGGAGAGGGCGCGCGGAGAATTTCTTGGTTTGTGGAGATTTATCGGTGACGGAGGGAGTGCTGCCAGTCCGCTCGTAGTTGGCGCGATTGCCGAGGCGATGGGGCTCGTTTTTGCCCCATTGGGCGTTGCCGCCATAGGTTTTTCGGGAGCGGCTATACTGGGGTTTTTGGTGCCGGAAACGCTTGCGAAAAGCCGAGCGAAAATGTCGGAGTCAGATGGAGGATAGCCCATTGCAGTGGATAGACTCTCATATGCACGTCGATTATCACGGATTGGATGCGGCAGCCGTCGTAGCCGAAATGGATCGATTTCAAATCGAGCGGGCGTGGATTCTCACTTGGTATATACCTCCAGCAGAGGATGTCCCATCTTCCCATCGCGGATTCAGTCCGCTCAATCAGAGGGCTGACGGCACGCATGCCGGATCGCTCTTATCAGACGTCTTAGCGGCCTACCGGCTCTTTCCAGAACGACTAGTTGCCGGCTATTGTCCATGCCCCTCTGAAGGGAATGCAAGCGCCTATTTTGAGGCCGCATACCACACGCACGGAGTGCGAGTTTGCGGAGAATGGAGCTATCGGATGCTGCTCGACGACCCGCGCAGTATCGAATTGTTTCGCACGGCCGGTTCGCTCTCATGTCCGGTTGTCCTCCATCTGGACGTACCCTATTTGCCGGATGAAAAAGGAGTGCCCGTATATCAGCCATACTGGTACGGTGGTATGCCCGGACCGCTTGAGCGCGCTCTTCAGGCGTGTCCTGATACGATTTTTGTGGGACATGCACCGGGCTTTTGGCGCTATATAAGTGGCGACGCCGAGCGCGACTCGGCTTTATATCCCAACGGACCCATTGTAGAAGGGGGCGAGCTTATTCGCCTCATGGAAACATACGACAATCTCTGGGCCGATCTTTCCGCTGGATCGGGACTGGGGGCGCTGCGAAGAGATTCTGATCACGCTCTGCAATTTTTGGAGCGTTTTTCTGATCGACTGCTCTACGGACGCGATGCGCCGGGCAATGCCCTACAGGACTATCTGCGTCCATTGGCCCTGCCTGAGGGGGTGAGACGAAAGATCTTTCGCGAAAATGCGCTGCGGCTCGTACCTTTGGATTGATGAGTGTAAGGAGTGGAGGTTAAAGCGGTGAAAAAGATTCTTATAACGGGGATTTCGGGCCTGGTGGGCAGCGCTGTTTACCTGCATTTAAGTCGCTCGCCTGAGCGCTATGAGCTCTATGGTTTAGATCGCAGTCGCGATTTGTCCGAGCGCGTTTTTGACGATCGATTAATCGATTTGCCCGACAGCCGCTATTTGACCTGCGATATTACCGACATGGAGGCCGTGCGCCGTGCGGTCAAGGGTATGGACGTCGTTGTGCATATGGCTGCAGATCCATCCGGGCGGAGCTGGGAGAGTCTGCGCGACAACAATCTCATCGGGACCTACCACATTTTTGAGGCTAGCCGCGAGGCGGGTGTTAGCCGCATTGTGGCGGCTAGCACAATACAGGTTTCGACCGGCGACTGCGAGCACGAGCCCTACAGATCAATTGTTGAAGGGCGGGAGGAGGACGTGCCTGCCGAGGTGCCCTTCGTATCCGTCGATACGCCGGGGCAGCCGCGCAATATCTATGCCGCTAGCAAGGTCTGGTCGGAATCTCTCGCTCGGGTGTACGGACACAGTCACGGAGTGTCTAGTCTGTGTATTCGCATTGGGTGGGTTACAGGGGAAGATAGCCCGCGCAGCGGGCGCGCAGACCTGTGGTGCAGTCAGCGCGATATCGCCGAGTTGGTTCGGTGCTGCATCGAAGCCGATCCGGCGCTCCGGTTTGGCATATACTATGGAATGTCAGATAACGACCGGCGCTGGGTTGATCTAGAAAATGCACAGCGCGACGTGGGCTATCGGCCTCAAGACGGTGCAGAGCGCGCACTCCACGAGTAGATATGCAGCCCGTTTTGTTTGATACAGATCTGGGGGTAGATGATGCCCTCGCTATTGCGATGGCATTAAACGCGCCCGAGTTGGACGTCATTGGCCTCACGGTCGTTTCGGGCAACGTGTCAATCGAGCAGGGGACGCGCAGTGCGCTGCAGCTGCTGGAATTGCTGGGCCGGGACGACGTGCCCGTTTACGTGGGAGCGGAGAAGCCGCTTTTTATAGATCGCGTGGATGCTGTTCAAGTGCATGGGAGCACGGGATTGGGGTATGCTGAACTACCTGAACCGAGCATGCTGCCGGTTGGTCGAGCAGTAGATCATATTATCAGAGAGATCCAGAAGCGCCCCGGAGAGCTTATAGTCGTCGCTATCGGACCGCTGACCAATTTGGCGCTGGCCGAAAGGAAATCGCCGGGTATACTCAACAGGGCGCGTCGCGTTGTAGCGATGGGAGGGGCCCTGTGGTGTGGTGGAAATATAACGGACACGAGCGAATACAATATCTATGCAGATCCTCATGCTCTGAGTGAACTGCTACAAGCACTGACTAACCTAACGCTCATACCGCTCGACGTGACGGAGCAGCTCACGCTCACGGAAGGTGAAATCGTCGCCGCTTGCCAAGCGCACGGGGATCGTTGGACTCGGTTCGTACAAGAGGCCACGCAGAGCGTCCTTGAATTTGAGCAGGCACAGGGGCGAGCGCGCGAAATGCACCTGCACGATCCTGCCGTTCCTGCGCTGCTCATAGAGCCCTCTCTCTTTTCAATGCGTGCGCTGGCAATTGGAGTAGAGACCGAAGGAGCGTCGGCGGGAAGCCTTAGGGTTCTGCCTGAGGAAAGCGAAGAGGGTATGTCCGTCGATTGCGCGGTAGACGTCGACAGCGCGCGCGCCATGGAGTTTCTGCACGGCAGGGTATTGGGTTCGTGATATTTTATTACATGTATTTAAATACACCACAAGAGAGAAAGGAAGTTCAGATTGACAAATATAGCGTTGCTTTCGGCTGCACATATTCACACCCGCGGCTTTCTCGAAGAGATATCCAAGCGAGATGATTGCTCGCTCGTGGCCCTCTGGGACGATATGGCGGATCGCGGTACCCGCTACGCCGAAGAGTACGGCGCCGCTTTTAGCGGAGACTTGGATTCAGTAGTCGGTCGTCAAGACGTAGATGCCTTCATTATCTGCGCAGAAAACACCCGTCATTTGCCCCTATTAAAGGCCGCCATTCCCGTTGGAAAACCCATTTTTTGCGAAAAGCCTTTCACGGCTCTCACCGCGGATGCTGCAGAAGCACTAGCGCTTATTCGAGCGCATGATACGATTGTTCACATGGGCTATTTTCAACCGTTTGACGGGGTTATGCAGGGCGTTAAAAGAGTGATAGACAGCGGGGCACTGGGGCAGATCACGCACGCGCGCTTTCGCAATGCCCATCACGCAGCCTACGGACACTGGTTTGACTCGGAAGACCTGGCCTGGTTTAGCAATCCCGACCTGGCGGGCGGTGGGGCGTTTATGGATATGGGGGCGCATGCGGTTCACCTGCTGCGTTCGTTTATCGGCACGGTCGATAGCGTTACGGCGACCATTGGCAACGCCTCGGGTATCTACAGTGCGGTCGACGATCACGGCATCGCCCTTTTCCGCTTCGCAAACGGCGTTCTGGGGACGGTCGAAGCCTCCTGGGTTCAAACCGGGGGCATTGGCGGCCTAGAAGTGACGGGAAGCGAAGGCACTCTGTTTAATCATCCACAGCTGGGATACGTCGTCGCCGCTCCAGGGAAAGACGCCCAGCCGGTTGAAGAAGCACCGGCACTGCCCACGCGCGTAGAGCGTCTGCTTGCGGCGGTGCGCGGGGAGATAAGTCGCGAAGAGCTGAATGAGGACTTGCAGTGCTCTGCCGATGCCGTCGCGATTATTGATGCGTGCTACGCCTCCAGTAGTTCGGGCTCTTGGGTGAATGTGGAGAAACTGGGCTGAGCGGATAGACTGCTTTAGCGTGCAAAAATACCTCGGGTCAACCCGAGGTATTTTTGTGTACGAGGCCCTGTTTAATACGGGTCGGTCCAGCCTTGAAGATACGGGCCGTATGCATATCTTATGAAGGGTTGTAGCGAAAGGGAAAATGCCGTGTCAGAAGGTATTGCGTGTAAAGTTATTGTATTAATGGGTGTTACGGGTTCGGGGAAGTCGACGGTTGGAGCGCTGCTTGCCGACCGCATTGGATGGTCATATTACGACGCGGATGATTTTCATCCCCAAGCGAACGTAGACAAAATGGCCCAGGGTGTTCCGCTTGAAGATGCGGATCGCTGGCCGTGGCTTCGCGCGCTCTCAGAGCACATTGGCACGTGGTTGGATGCCGGGCAGGGTGCAATACTAGCATGCTCTGCTCTAAAGGAGACCTACCGAGCGATTTTGGTGGATGATCGGGCAGAGGTGCGGGTGGTTCATTTGAAGGGAAGCCGCCAGCTTATTGCCGATCGGCTCGCCAAGCGCGTGCATCGCTACATGCCTGCATCGCTCTTAGAGAGTCAATTTAAAACGCTGGAGGAGCCGCACTCTGCAATCTCGGTCGATATCGATGCCGAGCCCGAAGAGATAGCGGCAGACATACAAGACAAACTAGGCCTTTAACTCAAACGACAATAGTAGAATGGCAAGTCCTCATACACTCGTCCAAGAAGTGCGCCGGTTGACCAACGATCTGTACAGGGTGCTGCAAGACCAGGTCGGCGTACGCAGAACAGAACTCGTCGAGCACGTCATTGAGCTGGCGCGCGCACGGCGCCGCGGAGATGAGCGCGCTCAGAGAGAACTGAGTGAACTCATCGCAGGCTTTGATGATGAAGATATAAGCGTCGTCCTGCGCGCAATTGGAATCCTATTCGATCTTATAAATATGGTTGAAGATCGACACCGGGTGCGCGTGCTGCGAGACCGCGAGTGGCGCAGTGGGGTAGATTCTCGTCCCGAATCCATTGGCGATGCGCTTAAGAAACTCAGCGATGATGGATGTGATGCTGCTCAGATCCAGCTGTTTTTAGACCAGCTTGATATCGAACCTGTGTTCACCGCTCATCCGACTGAAGCGAAGCGCCGCACGCTGCGTCAGAGCATGCGCAATTTACAGCAATCGTTAGTCGATCTCTCTGCGGTGGACTTGCTGCCGCGCGAAGAGGCCGAAATTGAAGAACGGGTTTTGGGCGAGCTTACTTCTCTATGGCAGACGGATTCGCATCGCCCGGAACGGCCGACCGTGTTGGAAGAAGTCGAACGTTCGCTCTTTGTTATGCAGACTCTTTGGAACGTCGTGCCGCGTCTATACCGTGAACTGGAGAACGGACTTGAGCGATATTATCCCGGAACGGAGTTTAATCAGCCGCGCTTTCTCCATTTTGGCAGCTGGATCGGCGGTGATCGCGACGGTAATCCATTCGTCACAAGTGATATAACAGAACAGACGCTCGGCACGCTGCGCCG
>CALDFW010000154.1 GCA_937942165.1 uncultured bacterium
AGCGCGGCTGTAGCGTTGCCAGCCCTATGGGAATGCTCCACTGGGCGCGGTTGACCAGTCCGGTAAAGTGGCTAGTGCGTCGGCCCTCGCGCTGGCGCAGCGTTTCGGCGTCGTCGCGCTGGCTGCGCAGGGACCACTTTATGCGGTGCTGCAGCTGTATGCCCGGACCGATGCGCTGATCTAAATCGGCGTAGAGTTCGTGCTCCCACGTGTTTTGCGAAGGGCGCCTATCGGGAACGGCGCGCATGCGCCCGGGACTTCCAACCGGCTGTTCCCACAGGATTAAATCGTCGGCGATTGAATCCTTCGTCAGCGCGGCGTATTCAAAAATGCGCAGGCGTCCCCAGGGTGCTCTGTGCGTCCACGTGCCCATCGCATACCAGGCCTCCGTGCGGCCGTCGCCTGCCATCAGGTACATGTTCTGCCTGCCGAGCGTGAGCGCGGCGTCTGGTCCGACGTGCGCTTTTATATAGCCGTTGTATCCCCGGTGGTCGCGCTTGTACGGATAGTCGGCCAAGCCGTCGTTTTCCAACCGATCAATCGTGCCGTTGTGATTCATATCCAAGCCGGCAAGCAGTTGGGGACGGTCGGAGCGAAAGCGCAGGAAAGGCTCTTCGTAGTCCGGTATGAGGTTTGCGTTTGCGTTGTGGTCGTTGAGGAAATCGCCGTTCTCATCGTAACCGGGCCAGGCAATCTCTCCGTTGGACGGTTGGTAGGGGCGAAGCCATTCGGGGATGGCGTTCAGATCGTCGTCGTCGTCGACCAGTTCGTAGACCTGCGGTATATCGGCGTCGTATACTAGCGACCCACTCGGCGTCGTCAACCAGTAGGAGGTGCTGTAGTCATCGTCCATTGAAAACAGCTCTACCGAGAGCGCAAATGGATAGCGCCGATAGGCGAACTGCCCGTAGGCAGCTGCTGCCGTTTCGGCCGTCTGATGGTGGCGCTTCAGGCTGGGATTGGGGTAGCGCTGCAGGCGGCGATTGACGGCCATTTCTCCCTGTGCGGACAGGCCGTGCCAGTCGGGCATATTCCAGTTGAACCCGTAGATCTCGCTGGCTACGGGCAGGCCGTAGGAGAGCGTGCGCAGGCCCGTGTTGCTGCGGTCTTGCACGTTGCCAGCCGCGCGCGCCTGCGTGAGAAATACGGGATTGGACGAACCGCTAACGCCGTCTGTCTGGAGGTTGGAAGCGGTTTCGATGCGGTAGTCGTCGGCAACGTCCAGCGCCACCTGCACGCTGCGCAGTGCACCCGCTGTCAGCTCTTCGTGGTCCAGCGCGTCGAGATCGTATTTTAGCAGGATCTGCTCATTGCCGTCGGCCACGAGTGCGCCGCCCTCGATGATGCCGCCCTCCACCTGTGGGAGAAAGCCGATTTCAGATCCGCGCAGCCGCTGACCGCTGGTATCGGTTAGGACGATGTCGTGGGCCAAGAGAGTTGCTCCACCCTGGAGGTCCTGCGGGGAGTCGTCGCGCAGGCGCACCCAGAAAGTGCGGAGAGGTTGGTTTTGCCGCAGCGTTAGCGTGCCGTTGAGCGGGTTGCCGTTGTTGAGCTCGTTCTGCGTATGCGCCGTGTGCACGTTGACGTAGCTGAGCCCAAGTCGCGCCCACGCGCCTAGGGCTAGGTCGGCATGACCGGCCACCAGATGCGTGGCGTGCGTGCCGTTCCCCGAGTTGATGAGCCCCACGTCGTTTTGGTAGGGGCCGTTTGGATCGCTCGGCCTCGATAGCAAGAGCGTGGCGCTGTGCTGGCTGTTGGCTATATCCAGCCGCAGCCCGTTGTACTGCGGCTTTGAAAACGTGAGCGGCGTAAAGCGCGTGTAGATGGCGTCGCCGACCATCAGCCGATACGACGTCGAGCCGTGCTGGTCTCCGGCGATAACTAGTCGGTCGAAAAAGCGCTCGTAGGCGTTGACGTTGTTGGGACGGGGCTCGGAGCGGTTGCGCGGATCCTCCGGGGGACGCTTGAAGAGCTGGCTGCCGCTGGCCTGGGGCTGACTTTGCGTCCAGGTGTATACCAGCCAGCCGCGGCCGATCGGTTGGCCAAATACGTCGTAAAAGTCGTCGCCTTCCAGCAGGCGGTTTACGTAGCGGCTGTAGGGCTGGCGCGCATAGGAGGTGGCGCCGCTATACCAGGGTCGCCAGTAGGTCTCGGGCAGGTGGCGCGGCTCGTACCACTTGTGTACGTGTGGCTCGACGTATTCCAGCTCAAAGCGCGGATAGAGCGCGGGCGGTGATTGTGCGATGCTCGAGCCGGCTGTCAGCAGAGCGGCGATCCCATACAGGATGCGCTTTACGAGTGCAGTGCGATATGCTCCTTGCGCGAAGGTCCGCATTAGTAGGCCACCTGTATGAGCCGGACTACGTCTCGTTGGCGGTCTTTTGCGTCGACTTCCAGACGAATGCGAATAAGGTAAGCGCCGGGCGCCACGCGCTGGCCGCTCTCGTCGAGGCCGTCCCAGTGCAGGCTGTACTCTCCGCTGGTGCGCGCGCGTTCGCGTCCCAGCGACCGCAGCCGTCTGCCGCTCAGGTCAAAGAGCTCTACGTGCAGCTGACCGCCCTCTTGAAGGGAGAAGACCTTGGCCGATATATCGATTCGGTCGTTGATGCCGTCGCCGTTGGGCGTGCAGATGACAGGGGCTATGACGACGTCGCTTAGCAAGGCGTTGTCGCCCAGGTCCGTTACGGCGACTAGGGACTGGCTGGCGACCAGATCCGTAGCGTTGCCGGGGCTTATCTGCTGCAGGCGGTCGGGCCATTGACTGTTGGACAGCGCGGCGAAAAACTGTGTATTGCCCATATACACCTCGGTGCGCAGTCGAATGGCATAGAGCGTTCCCCGCTGGACGGATTCGGCAAAGAGGAGATCAATCTCCTCGTCGTCGGTTCGCTCAACGCGGATCGGTCCCGGCCACAGCTGCCGTCCTCCTCCCAGGCGCAGCAGGCTCTCCGAGCCGGACCGAACGTCGACAAGCTCAATCGGCGCGACCGAGGACGAGCCTAAGCGCAGGCGATCAAAGCCCGGATTGTTGGTCCCAAAGGTCGGTCGGACGTAGAGCGTAAACTCCTCTTTGACGCCGGGCTGTATCTGTCGCAGCGGCCACAGCTCTGCCACGGCTTCGTCCACTAGGGGCGGAGCAAAGTGCAGGCGGAGCGATCGGAGCGTGGCAGCTAGCTGCGGATCACTGCTGCGCAGGCGCACTTCGGCCAGCGCATAGCGGCGCGGCGCGGGCGACTGAAAGGCCTGACCAGAAGAAAAATAGAATGGGCTCCAGCCGCTCCAATCGGCTCCGGGCAGCTCTTCCAAGACAACGGGACCGCGTCGGTCTTCGGCGCGCCTCTCCCAGGCGATGCGGCTGATTTCATTGCCGCGGTCTGAGTAGTAGTGCAGAATCTCTTCTAGCTCGTTGCCCGTGCGCGTGCGCACGGCGATTTGCGTGCCGTTGGGTATATCACCCGTCCAGCTGAGATGGGTGAAGAGCTTGGGCGACGGCAGCTTCATGAGAGGGGAGTGCATGACGACCTCGGGCACAAAGCCCTCGCCGTAGGCCTGGATCTCACAGATCTGTCCACGCTCGCTGCGCGCGGCCGGCAGCGGCAGTCGGCGCAGGTCGATATAGCGCACTGGCCGTAGGTCAAAGCGTTCCTCTAACTGAAGGAAGCTCTCCCTATTGAGCTGTTCGTCAAAGAGTCGCCAGATGCGCTCGCCGTCAGCGTTGAGCTCGCCGTCCGATACGCGCAGCTGATAGGCCGGTGGTGGCTCAGCCGGACTGAGCAGGCGAATGCGATCGAGCCAGTACGACGCACCTAGGTCGATGACGATCTGGCGTTCGTCGCGCTGGGCGTCGTATTCCTGCAGGTTGCCAAAGGTGGAGAAGAGGCCGTCCGTGTAGGGGCGCTGGCTGCGGGTGGCCGCGTCGCGTCCCTGCTCGCCCAGCGGCGGGCGCGTTAGTCGGATGGCGTTGTCGCCTATCGCGTACACTTCGACTTCCGCCAGACGAGGCCGTTCGTGGCGATAGTAGCGTATATCGCCCTGCTCTTCGGGTGGCAGGACCTCGTATACCGAACGGGCGACGGGTATCTGGCGATCGGCTACGGTGCGGCGAAAGTAGTCTACGGCTCCGCGTTCGTCGTCGGACAGCGCTCCGTAGGTTGTGCTGTCTACGGGGGCTCCGCGCGGGCCGTCTGAATCGAGTGCCTGGATGCGGATAATCTGGGCGGCGACGCCCTCTACGCCTTCGGGCGTGCGCGCTGGAGGCTCGATGTCGAAGACGAACTCTCGCTGCGTTTTGTTGGCCAGGTTCGCCAAGCCCACTCGGCGGAAGCTGCGCTGGCGTTCGTAGGTAAAGGTCACGCGTCCGTCGGAGGCCAGCACGCGAAACTTGAGCAGCGGATCGCCCGCGCCTTCTTCGGCAAAGCGCACGACAACGCGCGTTACAAGCGCTACGCGGCCCAGGTCAATATCGACCCACCAGTCTTCTACTGGATGGCTGAGGTCGGGCTCCCAATAGGTTTCGTTATCCCCGTCGATAGCCCAGTGGGCCGTCTCGATGCCGGAACCGGCACCGGCAATACCGCCGACGAGCGTATCGCCTTCGCTTACGTACATAAAGCGGTCGGCGTTGAGCGCGGCGTTGATGTCGCGGTGCACAAAGCGCGGCTGGACGCTCCCATCTTCGCCGAATACGCGGGTGCCAACGGGTGCTTGCCAAGCCGCCCAGTCGTCTTTACCCCCAATTTCAATGCGGTCGATCAGCGGGGCATACCCCTCTTGGGCGTGCCCAGACAGCACGTGCAAAAGGAGCAAGAAAGTGAGTGTGTTAAACCGCATAGGGTTGAGTGCAAATCTGCTTTTATAAGAGATTCATGTATACGACAAGAGCGATTTTTCGCGTTGAATCGTCTCTTGAGACCGAGACGCACACACCGGATCCGTGGTCAAATGACGTCTTCTCTTTTATACTATTTTCTCGCCCACCTTTCGGGCGCGCTCTTTAACAAAGGGGATAGGGTGATATCTGTCTACCCTACTGGAACAACTTTCAACGCCCTGTGAAAAAAAACGCATGAGCACGGCACATACGATCCGAAATATTGGCATTCTCGCTCACGTCGATGCGGGTAAAACGACGCTGACCGAACACATGCTCTACCTGAGCGGCAGCACGCGCGCCGCGGGCAGCGTGGACAAGGGGACCAGCCTGTCCGACGTGCTTGACGTGGAGAAGAAGCGCGGCATCTCCGTGCGCTCGGCGGCCCTGTCCTTTACCTGGCGCGACGCGCAGATCAACCTGATCGACACGCCCGGACACGTCGATTTTTCTGCCGAAGTGGAGCGCGCGCTGCGCGTGCTGGACGGGGCGGTGCTCGTCCTCTCCGCCGTCGAGGGCATTCAGGCGCAGAGCGAGCCCATATGGAGCGCGCTCGAGGCCATGAACATTCCCACGCTAATTTTCATCAACAAGGTCGATCGGATGGGGGCCGATTGGGCGGCCGTCGTAGCGGCTCTGCAAAACGAGTTTTCCACCGATGTGCTGCCCGTAGACTCCGTGCAAAACGAGGGAGATAACGGAGCTGTGCTGGTCGACGGATGGGCGAATCCTACCCCTGTGCTTGTCGAGCGTATTGCCGAGGTGGACGACGCACTTTTGGAAGCCTATCTCGAAGGCCGGACGCCCAGCGTGGAGGCGCTGCGTGCGGCATTGGCTGCGGCCACGCGCCGTCGCGCGCTTTTCCCCGTTTTGTTGGGATCGGCCAAAAATTCGCTAGGGACGGACCGATTGCTCGATGCCATCGTCGACTATCTGCCGCCGGCCGGACGCAATAGGGAGGGCCCCGAATCGGCCGTCGTGTTCCGGATTGATCACGATGAAAAGCTTGGTCGGATTGCCGGCGTGCGCGTCTTTCGCGGCTGTTTGCAGCCGAGAGACAGCGTGTGGAACGCGACGGCAGAGCGCGAGGAAAAGATTACGCAGGTCAAGCGTAGCTTGCTCAACAAGCTGGAAGATGCTCCGCGCATAGAGGCGGGCGACATCGGCTTTCTCTGCGGCCTGCCGGAAGTGAAAATTGGCGACGTGCTGGGTGATCCCGAACCGGTTCCGGAGACCTATGCCCTGAGCGAGCCCCTGCTATCGGTGCAGGTAAATGCGCGCGACGAGGCCCAGCACGCGGCGCTGGCGGCGGCGCTGCAGCAGCTAGCCAGCGAAGACCCCCATCTCGACTTTCGCTGGTATCCCGAAGAGCGAGAACTGCACCTGCGCATCATGGG
>CALDFW010000155.1 GCA_937942165.1 uncultured bacterium
CGTACGGTTCTCGGCAGTCCGATATACACACATACGATTTCGCGATAGAGGATCCGAGTTGGGTGCACAGTGCGGCTTGGTTCGCGCCCGCACTCGTGCGCGGATACGGCGACGAACCTGCGGCAGAAAAGCGCTTGAGCCGGGGCTTGCGTGCTCTGTACCCCGATTATTCGCCCGACGGTGAATGGATCGCCTTTGTCCGCAACGGGGGCACCAACAACAATCTGGGCTTGATGAGAGCAGACGGGAGCGCCGTGCGCGACCTGACACAAATCGCTGACGGCACGCAGCTCTACAGTCCCCGCTTTTCACCTGACGGAGCGCATATTGCCCTGTCGGTGGCGCGGCAGGGACAGCGCGATATCGCGATATTGAAGCTGCGTCGGGACGGCGAAGAATTACGGGCCGACGATGCTTGGGAATGGACTGTGACAACTGCGGGCACGGATCGCGATCCGGCTTGGAGCGCTGACGGCAAGCATCTGTATTTCTCATCTGATATTAGCGATATCTTCAATATTTACGCCGTTGAATTGGAGACGGGTGCCGTTCGGCAGATTACCAATGTCCGAGGGGGCGCGTTTAATCCAACGGTTGACGCCGAGGGCGTAGTGTACTTCTCGGCCTATACCGCCGATGGTTTCGAAATTCGCCAGATTCGCGATGAGGGGCCAGACGTCGTCTTGGTCCAAGAGCCTCGTCCCGCCTCCAGCACATCGGTAGATCGACCTGCTCTAGCTTCCCGCGCCGAAGGCAGAGCCTATGGGACTGACTTCCTCAAAACGTCCCTGCTGCCGCGTCTCAGTATAGACGAGGGGCGCTTTAAGCCGGGTATTTACGCATCGTCCAGCGATGTACTATACAGGCAAAACGTTTTTGCAGGTGCGGCATTAGCACCCGAGAATGGCGACCGCGACCTCTTCGCCATATACGAATACGGCGGTTTTCGCCCAACGCTATTCCTCGAGGCCTTTCACCAGAAACGGCATTCGGCGCGCGGGGATAGTTCAGATGCACGAGATGCGATTATAGACGGCGTCAACTTCAGCCTCAATCAGATCAGTATAGGTGCACGCAGCAAATGGGGTCGTTTCGGCCAAGTAACCGCTTCTCTGACCTACGATCGGTATGATGCGAGCGTTGAGTGGCGCGCTTTTGTGCCGCGCCGCGACGGGCAGATAGGACTCGTTTTGGAAAAGCAGAAGCCGTTTGGGTACACCTATCTAAACGGTTTTGGACTTGGTTTGACCTACCAACTCAACCTGCTGGCGCGCCGCCGCGATCGCGATATCAATCCGCTTGGCAGGCAGATTTACCTCCGCTATGACCGAATGTTCAACTACTTTCTCGACTCCTTTAACGAGCAGGCCTCATTTATAGACGAGAAGTACATCAAGCTTTTTTATAATCAGCTCACGTTGGACTGGAATGAATACGTTGGACTGCCTTGGAATACGCGTTTAGGTCTACGCTTCTACGGTGGATGGATTGCCAGTGATCAGGTTGACGATAAAGAGGCCGTTGGTGACTTTTTCGACTACCATATCGGCGGTCTCAACTTTATGAAGGGCTACACGTTTTACAGCATAGAAGGGCGCAAGGCTGCCATGGGAACGGCAACGCTGCGTTTTCCGATAGTTCGGAACTGGGGAGCTCGCTTTCTCCACCTCTATGTCGATAAGATATATGGTGCAATCTACGGTGGTATAGGAAAAGCGTGGGATGGCTCGTTTGATGAGCCCGATTCTTTTTACGGACGCACGAGTCCGCTGCGCGACGTGGGAGGACAGCTGCGTTTTGACCTCAATTCGTATTATAGTTTGCCCACGCGTATTCAGCTGGATCTGGCCCATGGGCTCGACGAGATGGCTGAGCGCAGTCCGTGGAAATTTTATATGACTGTGCTGTTCGGATACTTATAAGCTCCGCAGCGAGGAGCCCATTTGTCGGGGAGACGATAGATGATTACACGAATGATTCTACTGCTCGGATCGAGTCTGCTGATTGCGAGCACGGCGCTGGAAGCCGAACCTGCGCCGAGCATGCTCAGTGATCAGGGTCAACACCTCTTGATGGGGCCGATTGAATGGGCTGCTGAAGAGGGGGAAACGCCGGCTGCGGAGAGATCTGTAGAACGCGCGCAAAAAGGGGGAGGGACATCGCCAGGACGGGCCTTTTTATACTCAATTTTAGTGCCGGGTCTGGGCGAGATAATGAATGGTTCCACGCTGCGCGGTGCGGTTTTCATGGGGATAGAGGCGATCGGTCTGGGTCTATATTTTAATTGGAATTCCAAAGGGAAAGACCTGGAAAAAGAGTTTCGTCAGGTAGCCGACGAAACTTGGAGCCCCGAAAACTATTTAGCTTGGCGTAGTTCGACCATTTCCAGGAATTCGTCTATTACGCATGCTCTGCCGTGTTCGACGTATGTGAATGACTATCTGACTACGGGTGATTTTGGAGACTGCCCCGATTCGGAGGTACAGCAATACTACGAACTGATTGGAAAATACGATCAATATGTATCTGGATGGACGGATCTAGTATACGCCGAGACGGGGAATCCCGCCGGAGCAACGCAGGTTGATTCCGTGGAAAACTATCTGTCGGAAACGCGCTTGGCTTACGAGATTCAACGCGATGATAGCAATCGATTTTTAAAACGCGCGAGTGCGGTGACGGGCTTGATTCTTGTGAATCACGTCATTAGTGCGATTGATGCGGCCCGCGTGGCGCGGCTGCGTTCGGACGGTGCTACGGCTGAGGCGATAGAGCGGCGGACGCAATTTTCTTTTGTCTTGCATCAGCGGCAGCGGACACGCGTGCCCATGCTGATGGCGTATAAACCTTTTCCTTAAAAGCGCACAATGTTTCTCAAGCATTGGATCACCCCTGTCATTGTCGTGGTATGGGCCGGGACCGCTTCCGCCCAGACGAGCGCTGGCGCATTCTGGCGTTCTCTGATCGTTCCCGGCTGGGGGCAGCACTACGCCAACGGTGGAGGCGGGCGTTTCGTCGCGGCAGAAGCGAGCCTTTGGTTGGGCTATTTGGGATTAAATCGACTTGCCGATGTGCGGGCAGACCGCTTTCATACGCAGGCGTCTGAATATGCCGGCGCTCGTTCACGCAGTAAAGGCCGTCAATTTTTAGACGATCTTGGCTTTTACGAAAGTCGCCTACAGCACAACCAGTTTGCGCTGCGCGAAGACGGTCCAGGCGCGGAAATCTACGCCACCAATGCCGACTGGGAGTGGCGTAGCGTCGAGGCGCGCGAGCGCTACCGCGATATGCGCAACGAGAGCCAGCTCGCTCGTCGCCAAGCGCTGTACGCGACGGGGATGGTCGTCGCCAATCACCTCATATCGGCGATTCATGCTGCGCGTAGTCTTGCACCGCAGTCTGTCTCAGCGCCGTCTGTAGAAATCGGATTTGCACCGAAACGGGGTGGGTTTCAGTGGTCCTTAGTGCGTCGCTTTTAGTCTGATGTACGTTCTTTCTCTTCTCTTTCTCATAGTTCCTTCCCTGCTCCTTGCTCGTCCATGTGGCACGCGCTGGATAGCTGGGGAAGCGGCGGATACGCCGCTTCCTGCCGGAAAGATCGCGGCCGTGCATCAAGAGGCTGAGATTGTAATAGGTAGCACGTTGGGGATTGCGGTATCCGGCGATTCTTTTCTGCGCTCTGCAACCTGTCGTTTTGTGGGAGAGAACGCATACATCTTCGTGCAAGACAACCTGTGGGACGTCGTTGTCGTGCAGCCCTCAATCGATCGGCTGGGAGAGGTGTTTGATCGGGCCACGCCGGCTGATTCGACGCGCGGCATATACGACATGGCGACGGAAGCCTTTGGTCCGGCACCAGACGTCGACGGTGATAGGCGCATTTTTATTTTTATTATCGATATGCCAGACGACCGAATCGTTGGCTATTTCGATCCACGAATCGCGACGCACGTAGATCCGGGCTTGCGCAAAGATGCGGTATATCTCGATGGATATCATTTAAACTCAAATCCCAAATTGGTCCGCGGCACGTTGGCCCATGAATTCCAGCATTTGATCCACTGGGGGCACGATGAGGATGAGGAAATATGGATTGATGAGGGCCTGTCGGGATATGCGGAAGAATTAGTTGGTTTTGCCGAGACGGATCCACAGATGGTTCCTCGTTTCTTGGATGCGCCGGATCTCGACTTGACCGCATGGCCGTTTTCTACGTCGTCTTCTATCCCGCACTACGGCGCTACGTATCTATTTGCCTCTTTTCTGCGCGAGCGCTACGGGCCCGAGATGATCCGCGCCCTTGTTGCAGAGAAGCGCAACGGCACGTTTGGCGTGGATGAGGCCTTTAAGGACATCGGAGCCGTTGAGAGCTTTTTGGGTGCTTGGCGACTGTGGATCGCGGCAAACTACGCCTCAGATGACGCGTATTACGGGTATAGTGCTCTCGGCGAGCGAAGGGTGCGTACGTATCCCATTGTCGAACTGCCTTTCGGCCCCAAGCAAGGCGATATTGTGAACCAGTGGGGCTCGCTCTCCGTCGTGTTGCCGATGTCGGGCAATATAGAGGTTGAATTCCAAGGTGAAGGGGAGGGACGCTATGCCGTTTGGGGCTACGGCATGCGCGGAGAAACGGGAGAAATGGTCGACGTGTTGTTGGACAGCACAAACGGGGGACGTGCGCAGTGGGCAGGGGTAGACAGCATCGCCCTTGTAGTAGGTCGAACCTCGACGTTCGGCGGTGCATTCTCGCTATACGGCCGTGCGTACGAGCCGGACCCAATTTCTACGGCCGTGTGGGGCGAGCGCTCCAATGCGCGTGAGATCTCGCTGGGGCCGGCCTATCCGAATCCCTTTAATGGACAGGTTCTGCTGCCTCTGACGCTAGC
>CALDFW010000156.1 GCA_937942165.1 uncultured bacterium
CCACGCTGCGCTTTGAAAACGGCGTTATTGGCGAAATTAGCACGGGCGTCGCCTGCAACCTACCCGGTGAGATCGCCGTTTTCGGCGAAGAGGGGATCCTGCGCGTTCCCCAACCCTGGCTGCCGTCCTCGCCGTGCCGCAGGGCTCAGCACGCCCTGCCGCTCGACACGACCTTTCCCTCAAGCGAGCTAGTCTTGGAACGCGGCGGCTCGGTCGAGCATATCGAAGTAGTCGCCGATCGGGACCTCTTCACCTACGAGGCCGATGCGGTCGCTGCGCATATCGACGCGCGACAGTCGCCGACCATGAGCTGGGACGACAGCCTGGGCAATATGCGCCTGCTAGACCAGTGGCGGACGCAGATCGGGCTGCGCTACCCGCAGGACGCCTAGAGGAGACGCTGGCGAAACAATCGGCGAGCCAGCCCTAGCCAGTCGCGTTCGGCTAGGGCTGCGCTACCCGTGCCCATGTGCAGAGCCAGTACGTCCACCTGTTCGCTGCGGACTCGATAGACAATCCGACACCACCCGCCTTCCGTGCGCAGGGCATAGAGGCCGCGCAGCGAAGAGGTCAGCGCCAGCCCCTGCTCTGCAGGATCTTGGCGCAGCGCCTCTATGCGATGCTCGAGCGCGGCCCTCAGCTGCCTGTTGAGTAGGCCACCCAGCGCTTGTGCTGCAGCCGGCGCCAGCGCGATGCGGTAGGTCATTGGGATTCCTCCCCGCTCGCCTCCCACGCCTGAGCCGCCCCGGCTTCGATTTCGGCCACGGCGCGACGCAGCTGAGCCGTTTGCTCTTCGTCTCCCAAAATATCCAGCGTCTCAACCAGCGCCTCATACTGAGCCCAAGACAGCACGGCCAATACGGGCTGGCCGCGCCGCGTTATGGCAAGAGCACCGACGTCCGGAGTCTGTGTAAAGTAGTCTGGCAGGCGACTCAGAGCGCGCCTCGCCTCGGCTATCGAAAGCATTTTTTCCATGTATATCCTCTTTTTGTACTTTTTTTAAACATAAATATGTACAATTAACTGGCCAATAGCCAAACAAAATCGTTTTTTTATCTGAATACGTCTCCTCTAATGTCAGCAGTCCCGCAATATGTCGCGTCAGAGCGGCACGGCACCCCAACGGCCAAAAGGTTCTAAAGTAAATTACTTTTTAAGTACATAGTTTTGTACAAAATATTTCATCCCTGTCACAGCACTACAAACCGGTACCCTCCAAATCAATCGCAGTGTGCGTTCCCTCTGGACAATTTCTCTCATATATCTATGTTTTTGACTATCATGCTTATCCGATATGCCATCGCTTTTTTCCTAGGCGCACTGCCCCAGTTGGCAACCGCTGCCACGCTCAGTCTGACTCCCTGTCCCGCAGGACAGATTAAAGCGTCGGGCGCGGAGTGCGGAACGCTCGAGGTCTACGAAGACCGTCAGGCCCAGCAGGGCCGCACCATCGCGCTCAACGTCGCCGTGCTGCCCGCCTTCAGTCGCAATCCGGCACCCGACCCCCTCTTTGCCTTTGCCGGCGGACCGGGTATGGGATCGACGGAACTGGCCGGAATGGCCGAATCTGCGCTGCGCCGCGTGCGCGAAGAGCGCGATATCGTGCTGATCGACCAGCGCGGCACAGGGGCATCTGGTCCGCTCGATTGCGCCATCGACGACGTCGACTCCACGCTCTATCAGGAAGATCCCATTGGCTGGGTTATCGAACGACTAAATGCCTGCCGCGAGGTCTACGAAGCCGATCTCCGCCTCTACACTACGCCCATTGCCATGGACGACGTAGATGACGTGCGTCAGGCGCTGGGCTACGAGCGCATCAACGTGTGGGGCGGATCCTACGGCACGCGCGCAGCGCTGGTCTATATGCGCCGCCATCCCGAACGCGTGCGCAGCGCCATCCTAGATGGACTGGCCCCGCCGGAGATACGCCTGCCGCTGCACATGGGCACCGACGCCCAGCGCGCCCTCGACAAGCTGTGGTCCGACTGCGCGGCCGACGCCGCGTGTGCGACCACCTACGGGAACATTAGCGCCAAGTTTGATTCGCTCCTAGTCCGCTTCGCCGAGCCGGTAGAGATTGCCTTTCAGCACCCGCGCACCGGCCAAACCATCCGCGCACCGCTGCGCAGCTACGGCATCGCCTCGCTCGTGCGGACCGCCCTTTACAGCGCCGAGTTTTCTTCGCTCATCCCTCTCGTTATCGATCGCGCCTACGCTGGCGACTACGCGCCGCTAGCGGCGCTGGGCGATCCGTGGGAGGACATCTCCAGTAAAATGAGCCAGGGCATGTTTTACTCCGTAGTATGCAGCGAAGACGTGCCCTTTATTGAGGATAGCGAAAAGGCGAAGCTGTCCCGCAGCTTCTTTGGCCCCGAAGCCATCGACATGATGCAGACGGTCTGTGCTTCTTGGCCGCGGGGCGATCTACCAGCCGACTATCACGAACCCGTCTCAACCGACCACCCAACGCTCGTCCTGTCCGGCAACCTCGACCCCGTTACGCCGCCGCGCTGGGGCGAGTCAGTAGCCGAACACCTACCCAACGCGCGCCACATCGTCGTGCCTGGCGTCGGTCACGGGGCCACGCCCAACGGCTGCGTGCCCAAACTCATCGCGCAGTTTATCGATGCGGCCAGCGCAGCACAGCTCGATGCCGAATGCGTCCAGTCGCTCGATCGCCCTCTCTTTTTCACCTCGTATACGGGCTACGGCTCGTCCACCGACGAAGAGGCCGCGCCGTGATCCACATTGAGGGCCTGCAAAAACACTTTGGCGCAGTAGCCGCCGTCGACGGGGTGGACTTTGACGTGCCCGACGGTCAGGTTACCGGCCTGCTGGGGCCCAACGGCGCGGGCAAAACGACGACGCTGCGCATGCTCTACGGGCTCATGCGCTGCGATCGTGGACACATGGAAGTGGACGGCGTAGACGTCGTGCGCGATCCGCAGGGCGCTCAGGCGCGCATGGGCATCTTGCCCGACTCGCGCGGCCTCTACCCCCGCCTGACCGCCCGCGAGCATCTGCGCTACTTTGGCCAACTGCACGGGGTGGACGGGGCCTCTCTCGAGACGCGCATTGATAGGCTGATACACGACCTCGACATGGGCGGCATTGCCGACCGACGCACCGAGGGCTTTTCGCAGGGCGAGCGCGTCAAAGTGGCGCTGGGCCGCGCCCTCGTACACGACCCCAACAACGTGCTGCTCGACGAGCCGACCAACGGTCTCGACGTGATGGGCACGCGCGCCATGCGCACCATCATTCGCCAGATGCGCGCAGCGGGCAAGTGCGTGCTCTTTTCCAGCCACATCATGCAGGAAGTCTCGGCGCTGTGCGACCGCATCGTCATTATTTCGGCAGGTCGCATCGTCGCCCAAGGCACGCCAGAAGACCTCTTGGAACAGAGCGGTCATGACACGTTAGAAGACGCCTTTGTCACGCTGACCGGCATAGACGAGGTGACGCGATGAACGCCGTCCTCGCCGTGCTTAAAAAAGAGCTGATCGACGGCCTGCGCGATCGGCGCTCCATGATGTCGGCCATTATTTTTCCAATGATTGGTCCGCTCCTGATCAGCTTTATGTTCAACACCGTGACAGAGCGCCAGCGCGAATCGCAGGACGTGAAAATTCCCATCGTCGGCGCGGAACAGGCGCCCGGTCTGGTCGACTGGATCGAGCGGCGCGGCTACGAAGTGGTCGAGGGACCGCTCGACCCGGAATCGGCCGTGCGCGAGGGCACAGTCGACTTTGTGCTGATTATTCCCGAGGACTTTGCCAGCGATCTAGCCCAAGCGCGCACCGCCGAGATTGAGCTGGTGCGCGACGGCACCAAGAAAGACGTGGGCGCCTCGATTGGCCGCGCGCGCAGTCTCGTCGAGAGCTATGGTCGCATGATGGGCCGGCTCCGGCTCATCGCTCGCGGCATTAGCCCGCAGCTGGGGCAGCCCATATCGGTGGAAACGGTCGACATCGCCAGCGAGCGTCAGCGGGCCGCCCACTTTATGATCTTTATCCCGATGTATCTGATCTTGGCGGCCTTTATCACCGGCATGAACCTGGCCGTCGACACCACGGCCGGCGAGCGCGAGCGCCAGTCGCTAGAGCCCCTGCTAATCAATCCCGTCTCACGTATGTCGCTGCTGCTAGGTAAGTGGCTGAGCGCCGTGGTCTTTTCCTGTGCGGGGGTCGTCCTAACCATGGCCAGCCTCGTCTTGGCCATGCGGCGCGTGTCGTGGCAGGAATTGGGCATCCAGCTCAACCTAGGCGCACCCGAGGTCGCCGGCGTGCTGCTGGCCACACTCCCCTTGGCCTTTTTCGCTTCGGGAGCTCAGGTGCTGGTCTCCTCCTTTGCCCGCTCGTTTAAGGAGGCGCAGACCTATATTTCGCTGATGATTATCGTGCCGATGGCGCCCAGCATTATTGCACAGCTCTACTCGTTGGGCAACGAGTGGTGGATGGTGCCCATTCCCGTGCTGGGCCAGCAGGTCCTCATGACCGAGGTCGTCAGCGGCGAACCCGTATCGCTGCTTTCCTACGCGGCGACGGGCCTTTCCTCGCTGGTGCTCGGCCTCCTCTGCGTATGGGTGACCGCCCGCCTCTTCACGCGCGAAAACGTCGTCTTCGGCCGGTAGAACGGGCGTTCAGCCGGACGATGTAGCCGGTTCGGCCGGTTCGTCGAGCAGCTTCTCAATTTCTCGCGCAATGTCCTCTTCGCCGCCCGAGCTGAACCCCACCCGGTGCCAGCGCACGCGCCCCTGGCGATCGACCAAATAGACGACCGGAATACCCTCCACTCCGTAAGCACTTTGGACCGCTTCGTCGGCGTGCAGCACGGTGAACGTATACTCGTAGCGATCGACAAAGGGCTGCACCGCCTCATCGTCCATATCGGTACTCAGCGCCAACACGCGCAGGCCGGCGTCGCCGTACTGTCGATGAAACGTTTCGATATGGGGCAGCTCTTCCATGCAGGGCCCGCACCAGGTCGCCCAAAAATCGACTAGCACCACCTGTCCCTGCTGGTCGGCAAGGCGGATCTGGGTACCTTCCAGGTCGGGCAGAACAAAGTCCGGCGCAGGCGTCCCAAGCGGTATGGGCGGCGACGGCGGCTCAAACGCCATGCCCCCTTCGCCCACGTTCGTGGCGGTGTGAACCATTAGTACGACCAGTGCCAGAGCCACCAAACCGCACAGGACGGCCCCGACGCGACCGTATTCGGGCGCCAGTTCCGGCTCCGCGTCTGCTCTTTGTTCCCCTGTCTCACTAAGCGTCATAGTCTCTGCTCCTTTAAATTACGAGACCGCTCTAGGGACTCGGTGTCGTCATCGACGTCGTCATTGAGGAAGCCATCTCTCCAACAGCAGCAAAACCAACCATAACCGCCACGAACATAACGGCGTAGGCGACAACGACTAGCTTGGCTCGGCCCGGCGTAAGCGCGGTAATCGCCTGCAGCGCAGGCACGGTCAGCCACAGCGACCACAGCCAGAAAGGCTCTATCAGATCCAAGAGCGCTTTGACCACGGCATCCCCACCCGCCAAATCGGGCCAGAGCGCGCCCAAACTATAGGGCGCACTAAGATCAGAAATAGACTGACCCGCCCCGGTTAGCAGGGCGACTATCCAAAACAACGAGGCCAATAGAATCGGCGTGTTGGCATAGCCCACGCTGCAGAGCACGGCGCGAAACGATGGAGCCTGACCCGCCAGACGCACTAGCACCCACAAGAACGCCGTCTCTGCCATCCATAGCACTACAACGAGTAAGGTCATACCTACGAGCATTAAAACACCAATCAGAAAACCTAGCGCGGGTATTTCTAAGCCGCGGATTGGAAGCGTGTTAAAAAGGGCCACCGTTGGAATAAACGTATAGATCAGCAGCATAAGCAGCGGGCCTTTCCAATCGGGCCTTGCAGCTAAATATCGAAAGGTCTGTGCGGGAGCCAACAGCACCCCACCCAGTACCGCTCGACGGCGGTAGAGCGGCACCAAGGCCAGCAGGCCTAATAGGCACACGCCGTCCGTGAACAATACTGCGGGCAGGGGTATTCCAGAAGGCATTCCTTTCACAGGTAAATTAAAGGACGCCCCAAACTCGTTTGTAAATTCGACGTTTTCGGGTGTGAAATTGACCTCTTCAATATGATCGCCGCTCTCCAGCACGATCTGGCGCGGTTCAGGGCCCTCACTGTCTGCAATGCGCATCTCATACGAACCCGGCGCCAGGGAAATTGTGTACGATCCATCGGCGTGATAAAATTGCCGCGCCTCTTCCACGGAGTTCCCGCCGTCGGCACCGCCTTGAACAGCGACTGTAAACCGAGCCCACGGCACTCCTTCTGGGTTGGTAACTCGGCCCGATATGCGAGCGAGTTGCGTATTCAGATCGGCCCTTTCGCGACGTTCGCCTGCGGCTACTTCCAGCGTCAGCGCTTCGCTCTTTGCCGGTGATAGTGTCGAGAGCTGGTAGGCCCCGGCCACAGCCCACATCTCGTAATAGCCGGCGCTGTCGGAACGAGCACTAGAGATGGGTTGGCCAGCAGCAGTCAGCAATTGAACGCCGACGTCCGACCACCCCTCGTCTGTGCCGCTGCGCAGAACGCGCCCTGATATGCGCGCCAACGCACCATAGGCTGCTTGCAGATCCGCAGGCAGGGTCGGCTGTAGATCCAAGTCCAACTCAACGTAATCTTTCACCAGAACTAGATCGCCGAACCGGTCAGAATCGGCGGCCTTGAGGGTCTCGGGCGTCCAGGCAATCCAATTGCCCCACTCGTCGCCGTCGGCATCGGTCACTGTGGCATCAAAACCGATCACGGCACCGGGCTCAATGGCATAGCGCTGGTCGGGAAAAGAGGACCAAAGGGGAATGGCCCACTCATACGCCGTATACTCGCCGACGCGCAGACTGGCCGCGCGCACGCCCGAAGCGCGCGTGTCGCCAGCGTGCAAGGCGGGGTTATCGTCTATGGGTCCCTGAAGGTAGAAACGCGAGGGCCCGGCTACCATTACATACTGCTGTGCGTCGCGGGCCCCCTGCATGCGCACGTTGGCCACATCGCCCCCGCTGTGATCGGCGTCGATGTAAATCTCGGACAGATCCTGATCGACATGTGATCCATTCTGCGGATCAATTACCCAATCGTCATCGCGCGCCACGACGGCCACGTAGAGAATGCTATCGCCGGCATCGTAGCCGACCCGAAACGAGGCCGTCAAATCGGCGGGGCCCTCTGGAGGCATCGACTTATATGCCGAAGAGACCCAACCGATCGGATAGACCGCCATCTGCTCGGGCCAGTCATCGAGTCGACCGTCAATAGTAATCCCGGTGATGGGGATGGCGTGCGCCGTATGGGCTTCGTTGTGGGCATGAGCGCGACCCAGAGCGAACGCCACCAGCAAAACGAGTACAAGGCGACCATACGCACTGAACATGGTGTTCTCCTTTGTCTTGGAGCTAGTCGACAACCTACAACTTAGGACCGTCCATGAGAAAATTCGAATGAAACCTCTTTTGCATTTTACACGATTTATACGATGCGAAAAAAACATGCGATATCCAAACAAAAATGCCCCATTGACTTGTAAAAGCGAACCAGCAGATCGCAGAAAAAGCCTTGCAGCCGTGAGCGTACGATACTGCGGAGCACATGTAGACCGCGGCGCCGCACGCGATCTCTTTCCCCAATGCGCCCGTTTCCGAGATAAGCCAACAACCTTATATTGCCCCCCATGACGGACGACTCCTTCAAGCGGCCCTTTCCCGCGCTCACGCCGGCCCAGCGCTACCATCTCGACGTCTACGGCTACGTCGTTGTTGAAAACGCGCTCTCCGAGGGGGAGACTAGCCGCCTGCTCGAGGCCATGCAGCGCCTCAAGCGCGACCTGCTAGCCAGCGGCGATCCGGCTTCGGCGCGCGTGCGCAACTGCTCCCTGTCGGCCCACAAGCCGCACCACCTGCACTTTGCCCACATTCTCGAAGCCGACCCCGCCCTCTTCGACTACCTGACCCACCCGCGCCTGGTCGGCATGGCCGAAGAGCTCGTCGGCGGCGACGTGCGCCTTGAAGAGTCGGAGGCCGTTATCAATACGCGGGCGCCGGATACCGACGTTTCTGCGCCGCCGCGCTACGGCTTTCACGTGGGCACCTGGCCCGACGTGGGCACCTACACGTCCAACGATCTCTACCACTGCACCTTTGTAAAGACGCTGACCAACCTGACGGAGCTGGGACCGGACGACGGCGGCACGGTCTGCATAGCCGGCAGCCACAAGGTGGGCGGCCCGCGCGAGACCATCATCGAAGCGGCCCAGGCCGACCCCTCGCTCATACACCAAGTCATTGCCCCAGCCGGCTCGACGCTGCTCTTTGGCGAGGCGCTGATCCACGCCACCGGCCAGATCCGCTCCGAGCGCGAGCGCTGCATCGTGATTGGCGGCTACACGCCGACCATGTTTCAGGCGTGGAACGGCCAGGAGCCAAGCGCCGAGTTTGTCGAGCAAACACCCGACCACTTAAAACCGCTTATCTCGGGCAGCCACAAGTGGCGCTGGCAGCAGCGCCGCCGCACGCTGGCTACGCCCGCCGAGGATATGTCATGAATACAGACGCCTGTTCCGCCTGGCTGGTAGGCGGCACGCTGGCCGCAACCAGCGGCATCCACGTCATACAGGGGCCCGGGCTCTACGGCGGCGCACCGAACGGCGCGTGGACGCGCATCGGTCACAACCAGGCCACCGCCTTCCGCCTGCTGCGCGATAAAAGGCGCGTCGTCCTGAGCGCCAACCACGGGCTCTACGCCTGGGAGCGCGGCGAGGAGCGCTGGCTACAGCTGCACGACGAAACGCTAACGGAGATCCTAGCCGTTGCGTCTACTAGCGGCGACCCCGGCCTCGTTGCCGGCTGTCCCTACGGCGTGGCGACGGCCACGCGCGATGCGCTGGGCGCAGCGCGATGGACTTTTCACTCCGACGCTCTCGGCCCCGACGAGCGCTATACCAACGCGCTCCTGGTTGATCCCAACGACGAGAGCCGCTGGCTGGCTGGCAGCGAAGCGGGCGTCGTCGTCTATTCGGACTCCGGCGCGCACGCGGCCAGAAGCAATCTGTGGGACGTGCCCGTGCGCGCGCTCTACTATACGTGCGACCGCTTTTGGGCCGGCGCCGAACGCGGCGGCCTCTTCAGCAGCGAGGATGGACTGCACTGGGAACGGATGGGAGGCAAAATAGAGGGCGCCGTCTACGATATAAACGAAGCCGACAACAGGCTCGTTGCCGCCACGGGACACGGCATCGTCGCCGGCGATGCTGAGGGGCCCTGGCAGCGCTTGGGTCCGCGCATGCTCTTTGCCACGCTAGCCGTCGATGGCCGCGATCCGCAGCGCTGGCTAGCCGGGGCCAGTCCCGGCGGTCTCTGGCACACAGAGGACGGCGGTCAAACCTGGAACCAGCTCGACGGTTTCAAGCACGTGCGCGCCGTACTGCCCCCCGAGGAGAAAGCCTAATGGATCAGCAAACGTATAACGCCGAAGTAGACGCACGCGCCCAGCAGATACTCGATGCGGCGCACGCCGAGGGACGCGACCGTGGGCTGTGGGCAGCGCACGCGCTGATGCCGCACGGACCGAGCGAAGAGGACATCGTCGAGATCATACGCGGCGGGCTGTGGCGCCAGGCCGAATGTCCGGCCCGCGACCTGCTTGGCGGTCCTTTTGAAATCCTGCCCTGCATGCTCCTTCTGTGCCGCTGGGAAGAGCAGCTACCCGACAGCGCCGTCGCGCTCATACGCGACTTTATGACGGAAGCCCACCTCGAGCGCGGCAACACGGAAAACCACTGGCTCATGGCCTATACGGGCATGCTGCTGGCCGCCGAGCGCTGGCCGGACGCAGAGTTTGCCTGGTCCGGTCTATCGGCCGGGGCCATTGCCGCTGAGGCCAAGCGCTGGATCGGCGGCATCATCGAGCGCACCGCCCTGCAGGGGCACCACGAATACGACTCGACCGGCTACCATATTGAGCATATGACGGCCTATATCGGTCTGTATGAGCACGTCCAAGACGACGCCCTGCGCGCACAGGTCGATAAGATGCTCACCCTGCTCGTAGCCGATATGGCGCTGGAGTACTTTAACGGCGCCTGGGCCGGCGGCCATTCGCGCGAGGGCTACCGTCAAAACACCTGGACGCGCTTGGGCGGCATCCAGCCGCTGCAGTACCTCTACTTTGGCGGCATCGACTTTGATCCCGTCTCGCACACGCAGGGCTTTGCCATCCCATCAGTGGTAGCCGACTATAGACCACCAGCGCTCTTTGCCGATATGGCCTGGGACCGCAGCGCCGCGCACGTCGTCAAAAAAACCAAGGCTCCGCGCACCATCTATCGCCACGCGCGCGAGACGGCGCGACCAGTGCGCAAGTACACCTATATGAGCCGCCACTTTGCGCTGGGCTCGACGCAGGTCGGCCTGCCGGGTAATCAAGCCGGCCCCATCGACCTCGTCTCTTGGGATCTCACCTGGAGCGGGCCCAACCACCAGGCGACCATCGTCTGCAACCATCCCTATCGCAGCCCCGACCGCTTTAGTGCCTTTCTCAACGGATTTCCCCAGCACATTGGTCGCGCCATTTCCACCGACAAGCCCTACCTGCAGTGGCCCGATCGGCTCTTTGGCGCCTCGCCCTACGAACGCATGCTGCAGCACGAGGGCTGCGTGGTCGTGCTCTACGACATTCCGGCCACGGACGACCATCCCTTTGTCAACGTCTTTCTGCCCAACGGCCACGCCTGGAGCGAACGGGACGGCTGGCTTTTTGCCGACCTCGGCCCGTTCTACGTCGGCCTGCGCCCAATCGGTCCCTACGAGTGGATGACCATTCGCGAGGCCAACAACGCCAATATCCTCGTGCGGGAAGGCGACCTGATCGACGGCTGGCTGCTGCGCATCCACAGCGTCCGGGCTGGCCTTGTATTAGAAGCGATCGAAGCCGATGAGGTAGAGAGCTTTGATTCCTTTTGCGCAGCGCGCAGCGCGCTGCAGCCCGAACTGAGCCAGTGGCCTTTCAACAAAAGCGTGCAGGTGCAGACGACAACGGGCCACGTGCTCGATATCGTGCACGGCGGCGCGCACCGAATAGACGGTGAGATCGTCGACTACGATGCTTATCCGCTGTACGAAGCCCCGGGCGTAGAGGCGGCACTGGGCACGGGCAAGGTTCGCTTTGCGCGCGGTGACGACGCGGTAGAAGTCGACTTTGACGTCGATCCAAACAAGGCGCTCTTGCCCATGCGCGTTATCGGCTGAGCGGGCCTAGACGCATGGAGCAGCCACAGTATATCGTCGACGCGTTCACCGACGCCGTATTTTCGGGCAATCCGGCTGCGGTGTGTCCGCTAGACGACTGGCTGCCCGACGCAACGATGGCGGCCATTGCCCGCGAGAACAACCTATCGGAGACCGCCTTTATCGTTGGAAGGAAGGGCGCCTACGCCATCCGCTGGTTTACCCCTTCGATGGAAGTCGACCTCTGCGGGCACGCGACGCTGGCCTCCGCCTTTGTCGTGTTTAACTACCTAGAACCCAATCGGACAGCCGTATCCTTTCAAAGCCCGAGCGGTCCGCTCCGCGTCGAGCGCCGCGGCGACCGGCTCGTGCTCGACTTTCCCGCCCGGCCCGGTGATGCGGTCGAATGCCCTCCAGCGCTGGTAGAAGGACTCGGGGTTTCTCCCCGTGTCACCTTTCTCTCACGCGACTATTTAGTCATCGTCGATTCCCACGAACAGGTTGCCCAGTGCCAGCCCGCGTGGCCCCTGCTACAGGACCTGCCCTCTTTGGGCATCATAGTCTCGGCGCCCGGCACCGACTGCGATTTTGTCTCGCGCGTTTTCTTCCCAACAGACTCGATTCTCGAAGATCCCGTCACCGGCTCGGCGCACTGCACGCTCATACCTTATTGGGCCGCACGGCTGGGCAAGCATCAGCTACACGCACGTCAAATCTCAGCCCGAGGCGGCGAGTTATTTTGCGAGATGGCCGGCGAACGCGTATTCATTGGTGGCCGCGCCGTGCTCTTTAGCAAAGCGCGCATCTTTTTGTAAAGGGGAACCGTGGAAGATCTTATCATAAGAGGGGAAAAACCCGAAGACCACGGGGCGATCCGCAGCCTCATTGTGGAAACGTTTCGCGCGGCCTATGGCACCGGCGACCTAGAAGCAGATCTCGTAGAGAGGCTCCGCGACCAGTCGGCGTTCGGGATCAATATCTCGCTGGTTGCCCTGCAAAACGACCTACTCGTTGGGCACGTCTTTTTCAGCGGCGTGCACATCGCTGAGCATCCAGACATAGCCGCATGTGCACTGGCTCCGCTCTGCGTCTCTCAGCCCCTTCAACGACTGGGTATCGGCTCGATCCTGACTCAACGAGGCCTGTCCGCGTGCCAAGATGCAGGCTACAAGGCAGCAGTTGTTCAGGGCAGCCCAGCCTATTACGGGCGATTCGGCTTTTCGCCCATTGGCCAATTCCATCTTCGCACCGTGTTTCTGTCCGAATACGATATGGCGTTAGCGCTTGACGACGGAGCGTTAGATGCCGTATCGGGTTTAGTGGACTACCCCGCCCCCTGGGATGCACTGAGGGACGAGTAACTGGGCGCGGATCAATACTCAAAACGCAACGTAGTGCACCTCTGAATAGAGAGAAGAACTGTGGCAAAAACACCCGTATTCAAAGCAGCCTATCCCTATCAGCAGGACGTGCTGGCCCTGCCCGTCAGCGATATAAACACGGCGTCGGAGTGGTACTCAGAGCACTTTGACATGGTAGAAGTAGAACGCAAGGAGACGCCCGTGCCGACGGTCTTATTAGAGCGGGACGGGGTTCAGGTCGGCTTTGCCGTCAACGGCGGAGACCCCACGCAGGAAGGCGCAGCAATCTTGGTCGACCATATTGAAGAGGTAAAAAAGACGTTAGAAGCGCGCGGCGTTCAGGTTGGCGACTGGCAAGTCGATGAGCGAGACGGCAACAAGCTGCGGGTATTTTTTGTGATCGCGCCCGATGGTCTGTGTTACTACTTTCACGAACCCCTATAGCTTAGCTGCGACCTCACACCCTGTGAGCAACCGAGATCCCGTTGTTCTGCGCAGCGGCCTTTCAGCAAACGATTCTTGGATGCAAATCCTGCCCACAGCGATTACACCATCCCCGTTTGGAAAAATTTGTTCTTTTATATCTTGGCCTTGTCGCGTATTGTCTATGGTGTTTTAGCACACCTCACACTACTCGATTCAGCTTCTAATGGTAGACGCACAAGAGCATACAATTGAACAGCAAGTACTAGATAGTGCCAATGCTATTCGTCTAAAGATTAGCCACGTTTACTATGTCATCGTGTCGATCTTCGTCCTGCCTGCCTTAGTTGCAAGTCTTTCCAGGCTCAGTGAGATCGATTTCCTACCCATTATGGGTCTCCAACTAGTACTGTCCATTATTATCTGGACCATTGTACTCCTGCGAAAAAAGATTCCCTATATCGCACTCTCGCGGTCTCTCATCATCATGAGCGCGATCATCGGTATAGCCGGTATAGCTCAATTTGGACTACTCTCAGGCGGCTTAGGGTTCCTCATTATCATGGGGCCTGCCGCCGCTATCTTTTGCGGGCGACGCGGAGGGATCATAGGCCTGACCTTAATGCTCTTCGCCTCTATTTTAGTCGCCGTTTACTTCACCAGTGGATTTGCGGCATACGGATTCGACGTAGACTCCTACGTTCTTTCCCCTTCTACCTGGTCTATGTCAGTACTGGGATGGTTTATTTCTTCTGGTACGCTTACTGCAGGTTTGGTCGTTTTTAACGAAAGTTTATTTGATACGCTGGCCAAGTCGAAAAGACAGGAGATGGACCTACTTAAGAGCCGAGAGCAGTTAGCGTACGTACTGGAAGGCAGTCAGTTGGGATTCTGGAATTGGAATGCGGTCACAGACGAATTCCACATGTCGAGCGAGTATAAGGCGATGTTTGGATACACAGAGGAAGAAATAGACGGTTCACTATCGAACTCGGAAAAATTTATACATCCCGACGATATTGACAATTATAACGCCTCCGCCGACGCCCATTTGAAAGGAGAAACGCCTTTTTACGAGAGCGAGTATAGGGTGCTGTGTAAAGACGGCTCGTACAAGTGGGTCCTAGACCGTGGCAAGGTCATTAGTTGGAACGAAGATGGAACGCCGCTTCGCGTCGCAGGGACATACGAAGATATCACGCGTAGGAAAGAGGCAGAGTTGAAAAGACAACGTCTGACAGCAGAGCTGAAAAAGGCGTTAAACAATGTGGAAGTGCTCAGCGGCCTACTGCCCATCTGCTCTTCCTGTAAGAACGTGCGCGACTCCAACGGCAAGTGGGACCCCGTTGAAATCTATATCAGCAAGCATTCAGACGCCGATTTTAGCCACGGTATATGTCCTGAATGTGTGAAAAAGCTATACCCCGAAATCGACCTAGACAGCAATTAATTTTTCGTGCCCGCGCTTGTATAATCCCAGAACATCACAGTAGGACCGTCAAGATCTCGCTGCTATCTGCAGTTCCATAAAACAAATTATAGATAAAAGAACACCAGTGTGAGTAAGTATACTACTTAAAGTTCGACATCCTCTTAAAAAAGACGCTTTTTTTGCAGATTACCCTTTCACATGGCCACCCCGTGAATTAATATTTCAATTATGAAAAGGGACTTGACTGAAAACGATAGCCTGATTGAACAGCAGGTTTTAGATAGCGCCAACGCTATTCGATTGAAAATCTGCCGAGTCTACTACGTGGTAAAATCAATCATAGCGGTACCCGCCTTAATTGCCAGCCTCTCCAGAGCTGGTGAAGTCGGCTTTTTGCCTGTTATGGGTGCACACATAGGCATTTGCACGGTTGTTTGGATAATAACTTTTTTACGGCACAGGCTTCGCTACACCGTGCTGTCGAGATCCATTGTGGTGATCAACGCGCTTATTGGAATAACGGGTATCGCACAATTTGGTCTAGCGTCAGCAGGCATAGGGTTCCTCATCATCATGGGGCCTGCTGCCGCCGTTTTTTGTGGGCGACGCGAGGGTATTGCGATCCTGGCCTTCAAGGTCTTCGCATCTATACTGGTCGCCATCTCTTTTATCGGTGGTACTCTAGCATACCCAATGGACGTAGAAGAATATCTTCTATCCCCTTCCGCATGGTACGTAGCGATTTTAGGCTGGTTTATTTCCTCGGCGACGCTTACTGCGGGCTTGGTCATATTTAATGAAGGGCTCTTTGCTACGCTAACCACATCGAAAAAGCAGGAAGCTGAGCTCTCTAACAACAGAGAGCAATTGAGCTTAGCCTTAGAAGGAAGTGATTTAGGATTTTGGGATTGGAATGCGATCACCAACGAGGTTCACTTCTCGAGCAGGTGGAAAACGATGTTGGGATACGCAGAGGAAGAAATAGACGATAAACTATCGGAATGGGACTCGCGCGTGCATCCCGACGATAAGGACGCCGTATACGCCGACCTCAACGCCCATTTGAGAGGAGAAACGCCCTTTTACGAGAGCGAGCATAGGATGCTGTGTAAAGACGGATCGTACAAGTGGATCCTCGACCGTGGCAAAGTTATGAGTTGGACCGAAGATGGAAAACCGCTTCGCGTCGCTGGGACACACGCAGATATTACGCAAAGAAAAGAAGTAGAATTGGAGAACCGGCGTCTGACAGCTGATCTGAAAAAAGCGTTGGACAATGTGCAGGTACTGAGCGGCCTACTGCCCATCTGCGCCTCCTGTAAGGACGTGCGCGACGACAACGGCCAATGGAACAGTATCGAATCCTATGTCAGCAAGCATTCAGAGGCCGACTTCAGCCATGATGTATGCCCTGAGTGTACGAAAAAGCTGTACCCAGATATCAAGCTGGATAACGACTAAGTCTTTGCGCCATCCAATCACACCGTAGAACTATCCGTTTGAAATTGCCAATGGACCGTCAATTGCCGCGGAGATACCCGGAAGTGCCCAATTTCCGGGACGAGCGACCTATCGCACCAAGACCTTGACACCGCTCCTATCCCTAACCAAACTAGCACCTCCATCAACACCCACCGTGCGCGGTCGTGCTGCAAACTCATCAACAACGAGCGGCCAGACCCGTCTATCCTTATAGGAGGCCCCAATTCATGACCGCTAACGTCACCCATATTGAGCGCTTTACGCTGCAAGTGCCCTTTGTCGACCGCGTTCGTTTAGAAATGGAGCGCGCCGGCATTCACACCTGGTCCGAACTGGAAATCACGCGCGTTGAAACGGACGCCGGTATTGTAGGCTGGGGCGAAACCATTCAGAACTACACCTGGGGGCGCGTCAACGATCAGGAGCGCGTCGTGGGACGCACGCCGTTTGAAACAATGTGGGACGACAGTTTGGGTGCCGGCCTGCAAATGGCGCTCTTTGACGCGGCCGGGAAATTAGCCGGCGTGCCGGTTTACCGTCTGCTCGGCAGCAAATGCCGCGACTGGTGTGCCATTTCATTTTGGGACCACGACATGTCGCCGGAAAAGTACGAAGTCGAGGCGCGGACTGCCGTCGAATTGGGTTATACCTGCATGAAGATTAAAACGCGCCCTTGGTTTGACGTCTTCGAGACCATCCGCCGGATCTCCGAGGCCACGCCCGACCACTTCCGCATTGACGCGGATTGGAACGCCTTTCTCAACAACGCCTCTAACGCGATACCCATCCTGCGCGAGTTGGAGCGCACTTTTCCCAAGATCAAAATCTTTGAGGATCCCATCCCGCGCGAAGAT
>CALDFW010000157.1 GCA_937942165.1 uncultured bacterium
GCGTTGCCGAGCAGGTTGTATACGACTTGCCGTACCTTGGGACTGTCTCCAACGTACTGTGCACCAACCGGCAGATCACTGCGCACCGTCAAGCGCGTGCCGGTTCCCTGTGCCATATAGCCCAATGCACTCACGACGGTATCAACGAGAAGCGCCGGATCGAACGGTGCTTTGTTCAACTCCATGCGCCCCGACTCAATCTTGCTCATATCCAGCGTGTTACCCAGCAGTTCTACCAAATGCTGACCCGATTCGCAGAGCAAGTCCACCTGCTTTGCCTGCTCCGGGTTGAGCTCCGTATCTCGAAGCATATTGGAAAGCCCAATAATTCCGTTGAGCGGCGTGCGCAATTCGTGGCTCATCGTAGAAAGGAAAGCGGACTTGTACTGGTTGGCCGACTCGGCTTCCAGCGTCTTTTCCCGCAGCTGTTCGATCACATCGACGATGACAGACCGCTGCTTGAGAAGTATCACGACAATCAGACCTGAAAATACCAGCGAAGCGATATTTGTAATCCAAGCCGTTAACGATGCATTATATGCGTCGAGTTCGGTGTTGGTTGACCACAGTCCCTGCGTAAAGCCGATACCGCTGATTAGCTGTATGAGCACGATGGAGCCGAGCGCAATCAGACCGGCGTTACGACCCAGCAAGACCACGGCCATGATGACTGCAAATAGGCCGTAAAAGTTTCCACCGCTCGCTTTGCCCAGCGACAGATAGCCGGCTAATGTCACCAGAAGGAGAAGAACGACGATCACAGACGATATGAGCACATAGGGCACCTGACGACGCATGATATACAGCACGCACATCGTCAAATACGTAAACAGGTGAACGCTCATTATGGGCATCCAGCCATACTCAGCGTACCTGCTCAGACTCACAATAAGCCCCAAAAAGCCCAGCAACATAATGGACTTCATAATGCGCGCAATGGTATCGTCTTGAATCTCTCTATAGAGCTCCGACTGATTCAGCTTTCCGTCTTTTTTGCTCTTTTCAAACGCATTCATATGCGTATCCACTGTGTGAGAATATCGGCCCGGACAACCGATGCATTTCAGCCCACGTGCTCGATAATGGCAGCTTCGATCTGCGACTTTTTATAGGGTTTGATCAACACGGCGTCTACCCCAGCTTCGACAAAGCGACGATGCTGCTCTTCAAATGCATCAGCCGTCAGCGCTATAATAGGTAGGGACTGCATTGCGGGTAGCTGGCGAATTTTTTGCGTTGCTTCCATGCCGTTCATAATCGGCATATGAATGTCCATAAAAACTATATCAGGCCAGCCCTCTTCAGCCACAGCTACGGCCTCGGCTCCGTTTTGAACACACTGGACAGCATGCCCCAACTGTGTAATATGGCGCTCGGCGATCACCGCATTGAGCCTGTTGTCTTCGACCACGAGCACGTTGAGCACGTTGGTAGGTAAGCTAGCTTGTCCAACAGTAGGTGTATCATCATCAGAAGCGAGGTCTGAAGCATGTGGCAACGATAATTGAACGATAAACGCCGTGCGCTCTCCGGGCGTGCTCTCCACGGACAGCGTCCCTCCCATCGCCTCGACTAAGGACTTACAGACCGACAGCCCCAAACCCATGCCATCATATTGCCGACCCATACCGCGATCTATCTGAAAAAAAGGCTCAAAGATCTGGTCCACGTATTGAGCATCTATACCGACCCCTTCGTCTTCAACGACGATGCGCAGCGACTGGGATCCCTCCACAATAGACAGAGAAAGGCGTATTGTCCCGCTGTCGCTGAACTTTACAGCATTGTCCATCAGGTTGGATAGAATCGCGTGTAAGCGGCTCGGATCACCGATAAAATGATGCTGTTCAACGCCGCAGGTGCATTCGACACGCAGGCCCTTTTCTCTAGCGACGTGGGCGTATAGATCGCACGCGTCTCCCAGCGTCTTGGGCAGATCAAATGGGACGGAGGCAAGCTCTAGCGTGCCCTCCGACAGCTGCGTATAGTATGTGCTATCATTAACCGTCTTTGTCAGATCCACACTGGCGCGCAGTAGCTCCTCGGCCTGCTTGTGCTGCGCCGGATCCAAATCCGTTTCCGCCAGCATACGGGCCATACCCATCACGCCGTTAATAGGCGTGCGCAGTTCGTGACTAACGGTCGACAGTAGCTGTCTCTTTTCTTCCGCAGCGCGCTGCAGGTCGTGCAGTGCCAAGGCAAGCTGTTCGTTTTTCTCAGAGATATTTGCCATATTTTCTCTTAGACTGCGCATCAAGCTCTGCATGACTATGATCGATACGAAACACGCCATGCAAAGCGATACTACGGAGAGCATCCAACTGCCCCACTCCTGTTGATACGCATCGACATTGAACCGTATAGTGATAACGCCGTATACGTGTAGAAAGGCCGTAGCTATGAGCGTTGCTATACTCAATGCGGAATACGCAACGACCATGCGCTTTTCGAGAAATATCGCCGCCAGGGTTAAGCCGACTACCAGGAACAGCTCACCTGCGCCCGTCAGGCCCATGAACAGGAAAGACGAAAACGAGATCGCAAAGCACGAAGAGACTATGGTGACGGTGATGGTCAGATAGGAAAGGGTTTTGCGCTTCCAGAACAGCACCGCGTAGGTGATGCAAAGCGCTACGTGCAAATACATCTGCGGCTGCCAGCCGATGGAAATCGACCTGTAGAAGCTCAGCAAAGCAGTTGGAAAAGCGAAGAAAAATATGGCGACGACAGCTTTATCGATAAATATTTTTTTTTGTTCGTCAAAGCTGTAAATGTGCGACATCTGAGTGACCTAGGTAGTAATCGACGGAGACGAGAAACGGGCACGGTAGTAAACTAAGTCCAGTATTGGGCAAATTCAAAAAGTTTCCTTGCAAACGGTTATTATCGTACGACCTGCTTGTTTACGCACATGCCCCGAGCCCTAACTAGAAATCATTCTATTTACTCCAGAGAGGCACACAATCTATGCGCGATACACTCTTCCATGATGCAATGCAGTTTGCCGAGACGCTCACTGCCGATGTGCTAGAAGCATCTCGGGTCTATCCGGGTCAATCCGTGGCCGGCTACGGGCCCAACGCGACTGGTGGCACGCTGATTAGACCCGGCGGGCGCGACTGCTATCCCTCCTATTGGATTCGCGACTTTGCCATGTCGCTAGAGTGCGGTCTCGTGTCTCCAGCAGAGATGGAGCACGCCCTGCGTTTGACGGCAAGCCGTCAGCAAAGCACCGACTGGCATACGCCCTCTGGCAGCCTCGTGCCGCGTGGCGCCATAGCCGACCACATCACGTTTGACGGCAAGCCCATATTTTTTCCCGGCTCGATGGACTACGATAAACAGGGTCAACCCTGGGGCTACTACCCCAGCTTGGACGACCATTTTTTCTTTGTGGACATCGCCTGGCAGCTCATCAGCCAAGGAAATCGTCTCGATATATTAGACGCAGTGATAGAGGGCATGAGCCTACTCGACAGATTGGACTTAGCCTTCGCCGTACCCTCCGTTGACGCCGACACTCAGCTTGTCTGCTGCGACGAAGAGAAACGCGGCGTTTCTTTCGGTTTTACCGATATCGTCGTGCACACGGGCTATTTACTCTTCTGTTCGCTCCTGCGCTTTCGCGCTGCAAAACAGCTGGCCCAGATGCATCAGCTGCGCGGCGCGCAGCAGCGGGCCCAGGCGTATGAAGCGATGGCCCAAACTGCCGCGACCAGCATTCGGTCGACCTTTGCCCTTGAAAACGGTCTATTGAAGGCCAGCACGGGAAAGAGCGCCCAAGTCGACGTGTGGGGATCGGCCTTTGCCGTCTACTGCGGCCTGTGGGATGGAGAGGACGGACAACGAGCCTGTCGTGCTCTTGCCCATGCGCTAAGTCAGGGTACGATCGCCTGGAGAGGCAATATCCGACACGTACCGACCGATGGAGATCACAGCGCGGAAAGCGCCTGGGAACAGGTTGTTGGACAGTGGCCCAAAAACCACTACCAAAACGGAGCCTACTGGAATACGCCAACGGGTTGGGTATGCTACGCCGTAGCACAGGTTGACGGACGGGCCGCGCGTCAGCTTGCCACCGAGTACGTAGACCAGCTTCGCGAAGACGACTTTCGTCAAGGCCCGGAGTTTGGCGCGCCCTACGAATGCATCCATCCACAGGGCGATCACCGGCAAAACCCCGTCTACCTAACGAGCATGACCTGCCCGCTGGCCGCGTTCAAAAGACTGGGCTGGCTAACCGAATAACGAGTGCGGCCACGCCACGTATTGCTTGACGTGCATGGTCGCCTGCGCTAGGTTGACCGTACGGACAGGGCGTGCTTATATCCCCCTGCTGTTTTTACACCTATGGAGAATACACCATGGCTCAGCTAGCTATCTGCGGAGGCTCACCCGTACGCACCAAGCCATTTACGGCTTGGCCTATTTTTTCACAAGACGATGAGAAGGCCCTAATCGATGTCCTGCACAGCGAACGCTGGTTTATGGGCGATCGAAAAGAGGCCTTTGAAAAGGCGTTCGCCCAGTACCAAGAGGCCGAGTTTGGCGTTGCCGTCAGCAGCGGCACGACCGCACTTCAGATCGCGTTAGAAGCCGCCGGCGTCGGCTTGGGCGACGAGGTTATCGTGCCATCCTATACGTTTGTGGCCACGGCCAGTGCCGTAGCCCTCGTTGGAGCTGTTCCCGTATTTGTCGACATACAGCCGTCGACCTACAACATCGACCCGGACGCCGTAGAAGCGGCTATTACGCCTCGAACGCGCGCGATTATAGCGGTCCACATTGCCGGTCGACCGGCCGACTTAGATCGTCTGACCGCGCTGGCCCAAAAACACGATATCCGCCTGATAGAAGATGCTGCTCAGGCCCACGCCGCCGCGTGGAAAGGACAGCGAGTAGGTGCGATCGGCGATTTGGGCACGTTCAGCTTCCAGGCCAGTAAAAACCTCAACGCTGGAGAAGGTGGATTTATCACGACCAGTAACTCCGAGCTGGCGCAGCGAGCGTGGTCACTGCACAACTGCGGCCGCAGTCCAGAAGGAGCCTGGTACGAACACCCGCTCATTGGAGGCAACTATCGGCTGGGCGAATTTCAGGCCGGCCTGTTGCTCAGCCAGCTTAAATCGCTCGACGAATTGGCCGAGCGTCGCAGTCGCAACGGCGGGGCGTTGGGCAACGCCATTGAAGGCATCGAGGGCATTGATACGACCGAACCCGATGAGCGCATAACCAACCACGCCTACCACCTATTTGTGATGCGCTATTCGGCAGCGGCGTTTAACGGTCTCTCACGCGATCACTTTATCGAGGCGCTCAACGCAGAGGGCATTCCCTGCAGTGCCGGCTATCGACCCCTCTATGGCGAACCGGCTTTTACCACGCGCTTTGCCCATTATCCTCTAGATAGCCCCTACTACGGAGGCCGCCCCGACTACGGTCAGGTTCACTGTCCGGTCACGGAGCGCGTCTGCGCCGAGGAAGCCATTTGGCTGACGCAGAACTTGCTCTTAGGGGAGGAAAGCGATATCACAGACATCGTTACAGCCATAGAGAAAATACAGACGCACGCCGACGCGCTGCAGTAACTAAAGCGCACGCCGTGCACACCTTGCTCACATGGAATCGCCGCTCTACCTTTCGCTCGGCGACCCCGTAAAACGACGCGCAGTCCACATCTCAGACGACGGAGGACATATGACAACGGAAGAATCCTATGAAAAAGGCCTGGCGGCCGGCGAGGCGGCCGCATCGGCCGCCGGCCCATCGGCCCAGTCTGCCAAGGGCGAAAAGCGCATGTATGTGCGCACACAGGGCTTCGGCTCAACCGATGAAGAACTGCGCTTTCTACAGCGCAACGGCGTGCGCCACAAGGCCGCGCGATTCCCTTTTCACGAGGGCATCGGCTGGAAGCTAGAAGAGCTCGAACAGGAGCGGGAACGCCACGAGGCATTCGGCATGACGCTCGATATGTCCGCGCTGCCCATCTACGAGCACTTGCCCAATATCATCTACTACGGCAAAAGCCCTGAACGAGATCGCGAAATTGATATCGTATGCGAGATGATTCGCACGGCCGCGCGGGCGGGCGTCGACTCGCTGCGCTACAATACCTGCGTGCTACCTATTGACCGCACCGAACAGGAAGAGGGACGCGGTGGCTTTATGCACACGGCCTTCCGCCTTGATAAAGTTTCAGCCGAAGAACAGGCCACCCTGACCGATGCCGGTCGCGTAACCGCAGAGATGCGCTGGGAGCGCATTGAGTATTTGCTGGAACGCATGATTCCCGTGGCTGAAGAGTGCAAGGTCCGCATGGGCAATTCGCAGGAAGACCCGCCCGTGCCACCGGGGTATAAGGGCGTCGACAAAGTCCTCAACGACTTTGAAGGCATGAAGCGCTTTATAGAGATCCAGCGCAGCCCCTATCACGGCTGGAACTTCTGCGTTGGCTCCATTGCCGAAATGCTCGAAGACTCGGCGACCGAGGTCTTTCCATTTATAGAGTACTTTGGCAGCCGCAACACTATTTTTCTCGTGCACTATCGCAACCTGCTCGGCAAGCGCTACAGCTTCCGCGAGGCGCTCCCCGACGAGGGTGATATGGACTTTTTCAAAGTCCTCAAGGCGCTCAAAGATGTGGGCTATTGCTACGGCATTGATCCAGACCACGTGCCGCGCAGCGCGGATGATCCGCACGGATACTACCAGTCCTACTCTTACTGCTTTGGTTATATCAATGCCATGATTCAAGCGGTATACGCATAGGGGACAAATACAGCACGCGCATGATAAACGACGGGAGCGCTCTTTGGCCAATCTGCTAAATCGGTATCCATCCATCGCAGATCTACGCAGACGGGCCAAAGAGCGTATTCCCCATTTTGCCTGGGAGTACATAGACAGCGGCACTGGAGCCGACGAATGCGTGCGACGCAATCGCGCTGCATTCGAATCCATCACGCTGGTGCCGCAGTTTATGAAAGGTGCGTTTGAACCCCAGCTGGCAACGCGCCTATTCGACGTTGACTACGCCGTGCCCTTCGGCGTTTCTCCCGTAGGTCTTACGGCCCTTATGTGGCCGCGCGCCGAGCGAATTTTGGCGCGCACGGCGGCAGCCTATCGCCTTCCCTACACCCTGAGCACGGCGGCGACCGAAGCCCCTGAGACCATCGGCCCACTGGCAGACGGCATGGGTTGGTTTCAGCTCTACCCGCCGCGGCGAGCGGACATCCGCCGCGACCTCATTGAGCGCGCACGAGATGCCGGATTCACCACCCTGCTGGTTACGGCCGACGTGCCCATCGCCAGCCGGCGCGAACGGCAGGTGCGCGCCGGCGTCGTAGTGCCGCCCAAGATAACTCCGCGCATGCTCTACCGCTGCATGGTGCGCCCTGCCTGGAGCATGGCCACGCTCGCAGCAGGCTCGCCGCGCTTCCGCGGCCTTGAAAAGTATATCGACGGCAGCGACATGCGCGATATGCTCACTTTCATTGGGCAAGAGTTAGGCGGTTCGCTCGATTGGGACTATCTGAGCGCCGTGCGCCAAGAGTGGGACGGACCGCTCGTATTAAAGGGGATTCTAACCTCTGCAGAAGCCGAGCGCGCCGTAGAAATCGGCTTTGATGGGATTATGGTTTCCAACCACGGAGGCCGTCAGTTTGACGGCGCACCGGCGGCCATAGACGCACTCCCCGCGATCGCACATGCCGTAGGAACGCGAACAAAAGTGCTTTTTGACAGCGGCGTGCGCGGCGGATTAGACATCGCGCGCGCGCTGGCATTAGGCGCCGACTTCGTGCTTTTGGGCAGAGCATTTATGTACGGCGTAGCCGCGCTGGGCCGCAGAGGAGGCGACCACGTGGCCCAGCTGCTTGAAGCCGACCTGATCAACAATATGATTCAACTTGGCTGTGCGACTACGGCACAGCTGCGCGAGCGCCGCAGCGCCTAGACGCAGCTCACTCTATCACGTGACACAGCGGGAGCGTTGATATGATTCAGCACATTGTTTTGCTCAAACTCAAAGCCGGCACCACGGAAGAGCAAAAGCAGGCCCTGCTCGAAGGACTGGTAGCCCTGCGGCGCGAACATAAAATTGCCGGCATCGAATCAGTCAGCGGGGGGGATAACAACAGCCCTGAAGGCAAGACGCACGGTTTTGACTGGGGATTTGTAATGACGTTTGTCGACGCGGCCGCGCGCGATGCCTATCTGCCCCATCCCGAACACGTTGCACTGGGTCAAACGCTGCTGCGCCCCATCGCCGACGACGTCCTCGTCATGGACTACGCCATCTGAGCTCGGCGTTGGGCTGATTACAGCGCACCGCATGCTCTGATCGATCTGCAAGCGGGATAAAGAGCCTAGAGCTCTGCAGGGAGTCGATCCTTGACGATCTGGCTCTCAGCTGATTTTTTATATCTCTCTTAGAAGACGCGCCGACGTGCGCTGAATTGGCTAAACGCAAGGAACCGATATGCCCACTACATCTAAGCTTATTTATACCAAGACAGACGAAGCGCCCATGCTGGCCACCTATTCGCTGTTGCCCATTATTGAAAACTTCACCAGAGCAGCGGGCATTGCCGTCGAGACGCGCGACATTTCACTGGCGGGCCGTATTCTATCCCAGTTTCCAGAGCATCTCAGTGACGCGCAGAGACAGTCGGACGACCTAGCCGAGCTCGGCGAGTTGGCCAAGACGCCCGAAGCCAATATCATCAAGTTGCCCAATATCAGCGCCTCTGTTCCTCAGCTCAACGCGGCCATTAAGGAACTGCAGTCTCAGGGCTACGGCATTCCCAACTATCCCGAAGAACCGCAAGACGACGCGGAGCGCGAGATCAAAGCGCGCTATGCCAAGGTGCTGGGCAGCGCTGTAAACCCCGTACTGCGCGAGGGAAACTCGGACCGACGCGTCGCATCGGCCGTAAAGGAATACGCACGGAAAAATCCCCATTCCATGGGCGCCTGGAGCTCCGATTCCAAATCGCACGTAGCGCACATGACCGACGGCGACTTCTACTCGAGCGAAAAATCGACGGTCGTCTCAGCGGCAGGCGATTTGCGTATTGAGTTTGTCGACGCGGCAGGCCAGAGCACCGTGCTGAAAGAGAAGACGCCCGTCCAAGAGGGCGAAGTCATCGACGCCGCAGTAATGAACACCCAGGCTTTGCGCGCCTTTTACGAAGCACAGATCGAAGATGCCAAGTCGCAGGATGTGCTGTTCTCGCTGCACCTGAAGGCGACCATGATGAAGGTGTCTGACCCCATTCTCTTTGGCCACGCAGTAGCCGCCTATTACAAGGACGCGCTAGAAAAACACGCCGACGTCCTCGATGGACTCGGCGTGGATCTCAACAACGGCATCGGCGATGTTTATGCTAAAATAGAATCGCTGCCCGAAGCGCAGCGCGAAGAGATCAAGGTAGATCTAGCCGCCTGCTACGAGAGTCGTCCTGCGCTAGCCATGGTCAACTCGGATCGCGGCATTACCAACCTACACGTGCCCAGCGACGTCATTATTGACGCATCTATGCCTGCAGCTATACGGGAATCGGGCCAAATGTGGGGTCCCGACGGCCAGCAAAAAGACACGAAGTTTACCATTCCCGACCGCTGCTATGCGCGCATTTACCAAGAGGCGATCAACTTCCACAAAGAGCATGGCGCCTTCGACGTCTCAACCATGGGCAACGTCTCCAATGTCGGTCTCATGGCACAGAAAGCCGAAGAGTACGGCTCGCACGACAAAACGTTTGAGATCGGCGAAAGTGGCACCGTGCGCGTGGTCGATGCAGCGGGCCAAGTCCTGCTGGAACACGCCGTGCAAGAGGGCGATATCTGGCGCATGTGTCAGACGCGCGACCTACCCATTCGCGACTGGGTCAAACTCGGCGTAACGCGGGCACAGCAGACGGGGGCTACGGCCGTTTTCTGGCTTGATCAGAACAGAGCACACGACGCCAACCTGATTGCCAAAGTCGAGACCTACCTCAAAGACCACGATACGACCGGCCTCGACATTCAGGTGCTGGCCCCCGTCGACGCTATGCGCCTGAGCCTGCAGCGGGCCAAAGACTGCAAAGACACGATCTCTGTAACCGGCAACGTCCTGCGCGACTATCTAACCGATCTCTTCCCCATCTTAGAGCTGGGGACCAGCGCCAAAATGCTTTCCATCGTGCCCCTGCTGGCCGGAGGCGGCCTCTTTGAGACGGGTGCCGGAGGCTCGGCGCCCAAACACGTGCAGCAGTTTGTGGAAGAAGGGCACCTGCGCTGGGATTCGCTCGGCGAATTTCTCGCACTGGCCGTATCGCTGGAAGATCTCGGCTACAAGACGGAAAATAGTCGAGCCAGCGTTCTGGCCGCCGCGCTAGACAGGGCAACTGGAGCGTTTTTAATCGAGCGTAAATCGCCCTCGCGCAGAGTCAACGAACTGGACAATCGCGGCAGCCACTTTTACCTAGCGCTCTACTGGGCGCAGGCGCTAGCGGCTCAGAGCGACGACGCCGACTTACAGGCAGAATTTACGCAGCTTGCCGAGACGATGGCCGCTAACGAACAGACGATTATCGACGAACTCAACGCCGCTCAGGGCGCTCCCGTCGACATCGGCGGCTACTACCACCCGGACGAGTCTAAAACGGCTGCGGCCATGCGGCCAAGCGCAACCCTCAACCAGATTTTGCAGAACGGATAGCGTTCACCTAACAGATTTCCACCCGTGAAGCCGGTCGAGGCAACCTTTCGACCGGCTTCCTTTTGCCCAGATTAGAGGCAAAACACATGGAAGCAATCTGCACAATGGCGGCCGTCCCGCGCGCCCTTTTCGACGCGGACGGCGCGCTGATCATCGCCCTTTCCGATGGCTTCGCGCGCCTGGACGACGGCCAGCTCAACTACGTAAAGCACGCTGCGCCAGAGGCGACCACCCTCGGACCCAATAGACGCATCTACTGGACAGAAGCCGGACGCATTTACGAGATGGACCCAACTGCGGACGGACCGACCAACGACCTGACGCAGCTCTTTGCCGGCAGTGCTCAGGGCCAGCAGCAGATCGCGTGCATGCCGGACGGCGATATATGGGTGGAAGGCTGTGCGACTAGACGGCGGCTCGACGGCGCGTTCGCCGCCAATCCCCTGCACTACGAGCCCCACGCACCTGCTCCTTGTGAGCTCGACGTATATGGCAACTTCTGGAGCATAAACAATGGCCACGTGCTCGTCTTGCCGGCCAATGCGTCGAGCACGTGGCAGAGCGCCTGGACTTCCGCCGGGCCGCAGGACGTGCTCTTTGCTGACAGCGTGGGCTATATCTGGCTCATTGGTCCAGCGCAGTGGAAGCGGTTCTGCCCGCGGGAAATGGAAAGGGGCTGGCAAACCGTCGCATCGCCCCGTCCGCAGTCGGCCGTTACGGCCGTGAGCCGATCACCTGACGAGCTGCTCCTAGTGGCATTTGCAAACGGCGATCTGGTCGAGATCAGCACTGCCGCAGACGACTCCGTGCACCATCGCCTACGGGCGTCTCTACCCGCTGCGGCCCGCTGCATGTGCAGCGGTGCGGACGGCGCGCTGTGGGCAGCAACGGACGATGCGCTCTACCGTCAATTCCCCGCACAAGAGGCGTGGCAGCACCGCTGGAACCGGCGCCCCGGGCGCCTGCCCGGCGGCGGCAATCACGACATCTTCTCCACTGCCTGCGAGGGCACCCTCTACGTTGCGGGCGGCTGGGCCGGCGAATGGGGTCTGCCTCCGCGCGCGCACGTCTTGGACGAGCTCTTTGCCTGGGATGGTGCCTACTGGCACGTCATTGATCACATGCCCGAACCGCGCCGCTACTGTGGCATAGCCGAGTTAGATGGCTGCGTGTGGATCGTCGGCGGCGAGACGCGCCATCCGCACTGGAGCGGTGAAGGCCAGGTGCTTTACACCGTCCTCATCTACAACCCGCGCAGCCGTTCCTGGCAGCCGGGCCCCTCGCTGCACACGGCGCGCACGGATCCCTTTATAGTCCACTGCAGCGGCCGCATCTACGCCATTGGCGGCGCGGCGCACAACAGCGGCCCCAAACTAGATTCAGTGGAGAGCATTGGATCGGGAGAGGACGCGTGGCGCACCGAACCCGCTCTGCCCGAACCCACTCGACAGGGGCACGGGTGCGCGTTAGATGGAACCATTTACTGCGCTAGCATTGATGGGTTTTACGCATACGACGTGAACGCGGGTCAGTGGGACAACGACCTGCCACAGCCGGGTCCGATAGGTCAAGCTCCGCTCTTGGCTGCCTGGCGAGGAGAGGTCTGGCTCATGGGCGGTTTTGGAGATGACGGAATTCGCTGTTACAGCCCGCATACGCGCAGCTGGCGCAGCGGTCCCGATCTGCCTACCGAGCAGGCTTGGGGTGCGGCCAGCGTGCTAAACGGCCAGCTCGTCCTCACCGGAGGCGCCCATACCATACCGCTGCGCGACAACGTAGTTTTTGACGACCGCACCTACGTGCTGCGCGACAATTCGACACCAAGCCCATAG
>CALDFW010000158.1 GCA_937942165.1 uncultured bacterium
GGAACGACGTCTGTTCCATACAGCGCATCGTAGAGGCTCCCCCAGCGCGCATTGGCCGCGTTGAGACAGTAGCGTGCATTGTCGACGGGCACTACCAGTTGGGGACCTGCGATTTGAGCAACTTCGCGATCGACGTTTTCCGTGCTCACTTCTACGCCAACCGCTTCCGGCTCGAGGTAGCCGATTTCGTGCAGAAACTGTCTATAGGCTTGCGGGTCTATCCCTTTTACCCCCTGTGCTCGATACCACTGGTCTAAATGGGCCTGAAATTGATCTCTCTTTTCCAGCAGTGCGCTATGCCTTGGCTCGAGTTCGTTTATAAGCTGCTCTAAACCGCGCCAAACCCGTTGGGGATCTACACCCGTACCCGGCGCAATCTCATCCCGAACGAGTGTGTGTAGTTCCGCATCAATCTCTAAGCTTCCCACCCGAATCCGTTCACTCATGATATGCTCCCTAGGCAATGTGCCCGCCGATTTCAGCGACGACGGGCAGATGGTCTGAATGGACCCAGCATCCTTCAACTTGGGGTCCCTCATGTCTGAATCCATCCGAACGCACCACATGCGCAGCAACGAGGTGCGCTGCTAGCTGTGGACTAAAGTAGAGATGGTCAATATAGTGCGTCTGAATACCGACCGTATCCATGGTCGCTTGAATGCCCCCTCCCACCTGCTGCATGGCGTTTACAAACCCCAACTCGCGCAGGTATTCGTGCACAGCTTCATCAACCTCGCTGTTAAAATCTCCCAAAACAACGACGTTCGGCGTCTCGATAAGGAGCGCCTCAACGCGCTCCCTTAGAAGCTCTCCCTCAACTTTGCGCAGTTCGACATCGCCCGGATGCAGGTGCACGTCGACAATCCACAGACGCTCTCCTTCGTTTATTTGGACCAACGAGGCGCCGGCCGTACGGCTAAAGGGGGGGACATCGACGCAGGGATCCGCGTGGCTAAAAGTGCGCGATTCAAGGATGGGGAAGCGAGACAGCACGTGGCCCGGCCAGGCTATGGGCGAGGGATGGGTCGCCAAAAAGTAGCCCATTCTCTTGGCCACCTGCTGGATCTGCCGCACCGCAACCCCCTCCTGCAGGGCAATTATATCGCTATCTAACTCCGTAAACACCCGAACAAAATGCTCTATATGCTTCTCGCTACCGAGTGGCCCAACCTCTGGTAGAGCCTCTTGAGGGGGATATCCCGTTAGACCGAGGACATTATAAGTCGCTACTCTCATGCTATTTATACTCTCTTTCAATCATACTTCCAATGCGCGGAATGTCTGCCCTACCTTCTATGCCAAGCCTGCTTTACATCCCGAGCGGGTTGTCTCACGTATTTTTTCCACTGTTTTTTGAAAATGATTTAACCAAAGGGACACAGCGCCCTTATTGCCCGCACGTGCTCGACCATCTCTTCTGCAGAAGCCTGCAGTAGCCGTTCCCCCATTTCCGCAGTTCCCGGTCGTGGATCACCGACTCCACCGTGCTGAGTCCGCTGATCAAAGCGATGATAGGACGCTACCCCCTCAACCCGCATCCCCGACCGTTCACCGTCGGGCACTAAACGGTCCGCGTGCACCAAGTCGGGACGCAGAGCCATTACCATAGACGTTTCAGTCTCTCCCGCATGGCCAGATCCGACATTGCCCAATGTTCGAATCGAATTTAACGTCTCGTTCCCCGCCCATGCCCAGCGACTGTAAAACTCAATCTCATCGTCGCCATAGCGCTCCATTAAACGCTGTAACAAAACGGAGATGTTCGCCCCGTTGCCACCGTGGCTGTTCTGGATCAACACTTTTTTAAACCCGTAACCGACAACGGAGGACACGATATCCATCATGAGCAAAAGATGGGTTTCGGATACGGCGCTCAGCGTGCCGGGATAGCGGATGTGATGTTGGGAATAGCCTAGCCACTGAACAGGCAATATCAGAACGTCGTCAGGCGCCAATTCATGAACGCGACGAGCCACTTCTTCGCCAATCATGGAATCGGTAAATACGGGCAGATGGAGGCTGTGCTGTTCGCAGGATGCCACGGGCATCAGCACGACGATATCGCGCGGTAGTGCGTCGATATCGGGCGAAGTCATTTCCGCTAAAATCAAAAGGGTTGCTCCAGGGTTAAACAGATTTTAGGGTATAGAAATAACCGGCCCCCTCTCAAGCGAGGCGGCCGGCAATTCCATCGGCCAACGATCCGGCATGAACGCCAACTACGCGTGCATCTTGGCGACCAAAGGCCTCGGTCAAGCGGACGTATTCATCCACGAGAAAAACGCGCGCTCCGCGCTCTTCCCACGCGGCCATTTCGCGCAGCGTGCGCTCCGCCAAACTGCTGTCGACAAAGACATATGCAAGGCGTTCACAGCGTCGAAGCTTCGACAGCCCTACGACGGTATCCCCCGAACGGCAGCCAATCGCCAAAAGAGACGATAGAGCGGCCGCACGGTGGGCATCCAGCGATTGCACGCGCGTTTATAAGAAGGCCGGCTTAACGGGCTTAGAGTCGCGTTCGGCTGAAATATTGGCCGCCTCCAAGACGCCGATAACGCGCGCGGCGGATTCGGGTGTGATAATGAGCTTAGCTCTTCCCTGAAGATGCTTGTATACGTTTTCGTAGTAGGCATGCCAATTCGATTCGGCATAGGGCACCTCGGCACTCATCTGCCGACCGTTGACCAAGGTCTTGAGAAGGAACTTTCCGCCGAGGTCTTCAATAGAGCCCCGCTCACCCAAGACGCGCCAGCGCGGACGACTGCTCATAGACAGGTTCGATATAGTCAGCGTCGCAATAGCTCCGCTAGCAAAGCGCATGCTGTATTCCGAATGGTCTTCGTTGCTATAGCCCTTCCACGCGCGATTTTTAACCTGATAACCGCTTACCCAATCTATCTTTTCAGGCACGACATTGAGTATCCAATCCGTAAAGTGGGCCCCCCAATCATAGATCGCTCCACCCGATATTTTGCGATCAGAGCGCCACCAATTCCCCTGGGCGCCGTACCCGTAAAAGCCGGCTTCTATTCGATGTACGCGTCCAATGGCCTTCTCCTTGTTGACCAAATCCCGAAGCGTCTGGAAATCTCCGTCCCAGCGCCTGTTGTGAAAGGTCGAGAGCATTACGCCATTTTTCTTGGCCGCCGATATCATATCCTTTACCTGCCGACTCGTGATGGCAAGCGGCTTTTCGCATACCACATTAACTCCGGCATTTAGACACTCAATAGCCAGTGGCGAATGGGTATTATGGGGCGTGATAATCGTCACTAAGTCTAGCTCGGCATTTTTTAACATATCGCCGACCTCAGCATACGTTTCCACGCCGGGAAAATCTTCTTCGGCGACCTTGCGACGCGCAGTGTCTAATTCACACACGGCCGCTACTTCCATACGGCGGTTGCGCGTCATCGAATTAAGATGAGTCTGCCCCATGTTAAATGCGCCACCATACCCTACTACCCCACAGCGAATATTCTTAGGCGTTGCCATATTCCCCTTCCTTTACAAAGTGTTTTAAATGCGTTAATAGCCTACGCAGGAGCAGTGGGTGGGTCAACCTCTCGACCACCGCGCACCTGTAGTGGCCGCTCTACAATACGCCAGTCCCCTTCTTCTTCCACGAGTCGGATCTCTTGAAAAGAACGCTCTTCATTAAAAGAGACCGAGTTTTCACCAATCCGCACATCAACACCGGAGAACATCGTTCCCCGCACTGCAATGCGCGATGAGCGAGCGAGCATGCGCTGAGCGGTGGCCACGTCTTCGATTTCTTGCATGAGGCTTTGACGGCGATTGTTTAAACGCACGAGCCGTTTGACCTTAGATGCGATTTCACTGCGGCTTTTAGGGGAAATGCGCTGCTGCAGACGCTGGCGTACCAGGTCTAGGTCTAGAGTCGGCATATCCAGTTCTTCCATGTGCTCATACATCCGCTCCTCGCACACGCGATGCATACTACGCAGCTTTTCCATCCGTTCCACCTGGCGAAAGTCGACGCCGGACACTAGGCGGGTTGCCGAATTATAAGGCGACCCTATAGACGAGGACTCAATCCCCAAACCGGCCCAGACTAAGCCGCCGACAAGCGACCGTGCTTTGCCATCACCCCGGCCCAAAACGATGACCTTGCCCCCCGCCCGCAGAGAGGCGTTGAAGAGATAAGATCCGATGCGAGCATCCCCCCCCACGCGTATATCGGCCTCCTGAGCAAACTTTGCCCAGAGCGACCCCTCAACATCGACTTTGGTTGAGCTCCCGAGAATACCGCCACCAACCATGATATCTCTGCCAGAGGAAACAATGGCTCCATCTTCTATATATCCACTGATGTGAATAGATCCCTCTGCCCGAACGGAAAAGAGAGACTGTACTGATCCGCGAATTACCACATCCCCGTTAAAATCGATATTGCCCGTGTTATACCCGACATCACCATCTACGTTGACGACCTGAGAAACGTTTAGACGCAAGCGACGACGCATACGAGGCCCAACGCTGACCATCCGATCTTCGGGAATTACTTCTCCACTCATTGAAGCGTAAAAAAACGTTTTGTCCCCGCGCACTTCTTCGCGCGTATGCTGCCCACAGGTTACTTCAAATGCCTGCGAGCGAGGGGGGACAATTTCTCGTCCGAACACGTCACGGCCCGATTCTCCCCTAGCGGCGGGGGTAAAGGAACCGATGAGATCTCCTTCTGTCACAGAAGGGGCGCGACTGCGCTCACGGAAATCAATTGACCCATCTTCCAGAATCTTTCCAACTCTATTGTCTTCCATATCAACAGCCCATTGAAAGGAAGCCTCAACGCTATCCTGGGGCGGCGTAGCAAGCGCCACCGGAATGAGTGAGGGCATTTTCTGCCCCGCTTCGAGAGCGCGCAGTGAATCGCTCCAGTCTCGTTCTCTAAAACCATGTATCACGCCACTTTGCAGGAGTAACCCAGCCATGTCTTCTACCGAGGGATACGTTGGACTATCTCCCTGAGGCAAATTGACAAAGTAGACGGCGCTGGCATCCGGCACGACCCACAGGGGCGACGTAACTTCAATTCGTCCTCCCCGCAAGGTGACGTAGCCCCATTCTCTGGCACGCACGCGCATACCATCTGGGTCGGCTTCGACCTGTTCGCCAATTTCCCAAAACGGCTGCTTTTCTGCCCCCTCTGCCAGTTCGGCTTTTTCGGCCAGAACCTCTTCGGGCCTAGCGAGCGTGCAGCACAGCCCGTCATCGGCAAGCAGCCACTCAAACGCAGCGCGCATATCCATGAGATCTTCGCTAGTCAACAGCGCTTGCACCTGATCCCAGCTGAGCGAACGCTGGGGATCAAATCTGTGCCGTATCTCTGCTTCGCCCCGCTCTTCTGCGAGGGATGTACGGGCGATACAGCGTGTGAACCGCGTCTTATTATCGCTTGCGATGCGGCCACAGACCTCCTTGATAGCCTGACTATCTATCCCCTGTTCAATGCCGACCATTTGCAGAATACCTAGGAGATCTTCCTCGCTAGGCGGCGGCTCAACAAACTTGTGTGGAAGATGCACATAGTGCACCTCCGTTTGATCCGGAGCGATCCAGATAGGGGGTAAGACCTGCAGACTCTGTCCCGTTAAGATGGCATACCCATAGTGGAGACTTAAGCACTTTTTCCCATCTTCACTCACACCAACACCCCGTCCCGGACGTAGCGGAGTACTATCCTCCATTACGCGATGAAACGCCTCTCCTCGCACCGTTAGACCGGCCTGATACCGGCCGCGCATCCATTCCGCGATCGCCACATCTTTACCAACGGCGATCACCTCCCCTTCGACAGAAACGCATTCGTTTAGATCTTCCCCATACAGGCGGGCCTGTAGCCCGGAAGAATACGCACGCTCTTCTTCTAAGCCGGGGTGATACACTACGCGACCATCCACGATTTTTTTGGGGGGCACACCGCGCGCAACGACCAGACCCTGCTCGATTTGACCCTGCTCTGCACGCGCCAACGCCGAGTCAATGACCTTCCAATCAATCCCTTCAGAAACGCCATTTTCCAAGAGCAATGCTTCTATTTTCGCACGCGTAGAATCGACGTCTACCCGCCATAGACGGGCAATGAGACCGTCGGCAGAGATCCATACTTTCTCACTAAATGACTGCAGACTGTCCAACATCAATCCGTCATCGTGGCTTGATGCGCTAAATTCCTTACCTGCATTCATGCAGCAACAGACCTGTAAATAGGAGCGGCCTTTTGATTCTTTTGGGAGCGTCTATTTATACCGCAGGATGGATTACACATATGGGCAAAGTACAGCTTTTCCTGGATGAAGATTAATAATGAGCCAAAAAATAATATGTAATAGTGAGACGAGCCACCCCCCCCCCCCCGACTGCCTTCTGAGCCCACACACTGAATTCGCCCCCCACAGAACTTGATTTGCTATATTAAAAGAGGGTATATATAAACAGAGTTTAATAAAGAGCTGTATCCCTATTCATAAGGACACACTTTATCATGCGCGTATTAGTCACAGGAGCAGCTGGTAGCGTTGGTCAATGCGTAGTGCAGGGGTTGCAGGAGAATCACTGCCTGCGGGGACACGACCGTATTCCTACTCCGCATGTAGAAGATCACCTTGTTTCTGACCTTAACGATTTCACGGCCGTTGAACGTGCAGTGGAAGGCATGGATGCCATCGTACACTTGGGAGGCCTGCCAGGAGGGGATGACTGGGATGCTCTCCTACAGAGTAACTTTGTTGGAACCTATCACGTTTTTGAAGCCGCAAGGAAACACGGCGTAAAGCGCATCGCCTACGCCAGCAGAGCCGGCGTGTTGGGCCCATATCCAAAGAACCAGACGCGGACGACCGAGATGGTACCCCGTCCAGTTGGCCACTATACGGTCAGTAAAGTCTTTGGCGAGTCGCTCGCCTATTCCTACGTCCATCAGTACGATATGGAAATCGTTTGCGTGCGGATCGGCAACTTTAAGCTGGAACGAGATCTCCCCGAGCACCCCCATCATCTCAGTCACGGCGACTGCGTGCGCGTTTTTGAGCGTGCTATAACGCACCCCGACGTGCAGTTTGAAGTCGTATTTGGCGTTTCGGCAAGCAACTGGCCTCTCTATGATTTAGAGCATGGCAAGCGCGCCATTGGGTATGAACCACAGGACGTAGCAATCGTCCCAGAAGGGGAATGGGAGCGATAGTCAATTCGCGTCCGTGTATCAATAGCCGAACAAGACTGTGGGATACCCAAAATACAGCTTCTTTAGGGGCATCGTATAGGAAGTGCTTTACTCCGAGTAGGGCACTTCGACAATGCGATCAGACAGCTCCCCTTCGAGCTGCCGCACAGCTCCGATCGCTCGCTCAACGGCCTCGTCGACCGGCACTTCGCTCCGCTCGCTATCTCGGCGCAGTTTAAACTCCACGACGCCTTTTTTTAGCCCGCGATCTCCCACGGTAAGACGCACTGGAATGCCAATCAGGTCGGCATCGTTAAACTTGACGCCAGGATTCTCACGGCGATCGTCCAGCAAGACGTCTAAACCCTGTTCGCGCAGTTGATGATACATCGCCTCTGCCGTCGTTTGCGCCTCTCCTTCCCCCTTGGCTAAGAGCGTAATCAAGACCTGGTAGGGAGCAATCGATATAGGCCATATCAAGCCATGTTCGTCGTGACTCTCTTCGGCCACGCAGGCCAACAGACGGCCAACTCCAATGCCGTACGATCCCATAATTACAGGCTGCGTTTTGCCATCGGCATCGAGAAACTCCCCACCCAGCGCATCGGTATATTTGGTGCCAAGCTGAAAGATATTACCCACTTCAACGCCGCGCGAAGTGCGCATCGGCTTGCCGCATCGCGGACAGCCGTCTCCCTCTCCAGCCGCGGCAATATCCGTCGTGATATCTGGAGTGTAATCGCGACCACAGTTGACATTTCTCGTGTGGAAGCCCGCGCGATTTGCTCCCGCGGCTAGGTTGGCAGCGTCCGCTACAGATGGATCAACCACTACGAGGGCACCCTCAACGCCCAGCGGCGAACCGTATCCAGGCACCGCGCCGACTGCGGCAATTTCTTCGGCGCTGGCCGGCCACATTTCGCGCGCGCCTACCGCGTTGGCCAGCTTGGTCTCATTAACCTCCATATCGCCCCGAATTACGGCGAGGACAAACCGGTCCTGCTGCGCTTCGCCCTCTCCCGTGGTGGCCATCATAAAAACGGCTTTAGAAGTCCTACTCGTGGGAATATCAAGGAAGGCGGCGAGCTCTTCAATAGTCTGCATATTGGGAGTTTCGACCTCTTCTTTTTCTAGCAGATCTTCCCTATCTGCGCCCTCCCGTTGGAACGTTGCAATCTGTCGGTTTGCCGAATAGCCGCATCCATCGCACAGCAGGAGCGTATCCTCTCCAATCGGCGTTAAGTACATGTATTCGTGCGCCACTTTACCCCCCATCATGCCCGTATCTGAAGCAACTGCTATCGCCCCGATACCACAGCGATGAAAGATATTGAAATACGCCTGGTAGTGGGCGCGATACTGCTTTTCCAGCCCCTCCCAGTCAGCATCTAGACTGTAGCTGTCTTTCATAGTAAACTCGCGCACGCGGATAAGCCCCGAGCGCGGCCTCGGATCATCGCGCCATTTGGTCTGCAGCTGATAGACCAACTGCGGTAGCTGTCTATAGCTCTTTATCTCCCTGCTTACCAAATCGGCAACAACCTCTTCGTGCGTCATAGCAAGGACCATATCTCGCTCGTTCTTGTCCTTAAAACGACTCATTTCGCTGCCGATGGCATAATATCGACCGGTGCGTTGCCATATTTCAGCGGGATGAACAACTGGCATTGTAATTTCCTGTCCACCGATTGCATCCATCTCTTCGCGGATGATATCTTCGACCTTTTTCAGCGCGCGCTGAGCCAGCGGTAAATAGCTGAATATCCCACTGGCAAGCTGGCGTATATAGCCGGCGCGCAGCAGGAGTTGATGACTGGCTACCTCTGCGTCTGCACTGACCTCACGCAGCGTCGTGCTGAATAACTGACTCATTCTCATTGCTGATATCTCCGTAGGTAATTCACGCGTTGTTGAAACTCCGCACCATGGGCATGACGTATTAAATTAGTCTGCCGCCGACGTCTATTCAATGGCTTTCGCCTATTGATTTCCGCGGCGCCGTCTCTCTGCACGCACCAGCGCACGCATAGCCCGATACATGGCGGAAATCGAGAAAATGACCCAAACAAAGGCAATTGGATAGGCCAGCAGGAAAGCCGTTGGAGCAGGCATGCCCAGGTACATCGCCAAAATCCCGGCATCCGTTTGTTCGGGCACGTAGAGTAGATCCGTTTGAAAGTCGTGCAGGCTGTACAGACAGAGCATAATTCCCATCCACACGGCGGCCACACGCGCCCCGCGCTGCGACAGTAAAGCCACCGCGATCAGCGCAGACCCGCCTCCAATCCCCGAATAAAAATCTATTCCACCCCACGGCGTATAGTAGATCGTCATCCCCAGACAGCCTCCTCCTATAAGCATAAGCGCTAAACGCTGAATCTGAGGAAACAGGCTGGTATAGATTAAAAGAGCACCCCAAAGGGCCGACCCGACATAGCCGGCGGCACTAATCAACGGGAAAAAACCACCGCGCGTTAGCGTGTGCCCAGATTCGTTCCAATGCGTGCGCATTTCCACTACCTGTCCCCCGGTCAGCAGAGCCGCTCCGGCGTGATTAACCTCGTGGACGAGCACGACAAAAAATCGAAAGGGTTTAATTAGAGGAGTTTCCCAGAATAGCAGCGCCAGCGCAACGCTGAGTGCATAATAGCGAAAATGCCAGAAAATGCCCGCGATATAGCGTATCTTTTTAAAGAATCTCATACATCGAAAGGTCTGAAATAGATGAAACTCCGACGCTGCTATTTGTTCCTACTGCTCGCTGCTATTCCCGCCGTATCTCAGCCACTGCGCTTAGCTTCGTTTCACGTGAGCGAGTTCTCCGGAGAGTCGGACATTGAGCGCATAGCAGATATCGTGCAGCAGTATGATATGGTCGCCATTCAGGACCTGCGTGACCTAGCCGCAGCCGACGCGCTGCTAGCCACGCTCTTTCGTCGGGGAGACTTTTTCAAAGTACTGCCTTCAAACCCATCGAGCACAGACGGAACGCGCTACGCGTTTGTCTGGCGCGACCGCAGCGTGCAGCTAATTGCACCCGGTAGCTTCTTAGAAATAGATTCGGAATACAGACCGGTCTACGCCACCTTCCGAGCGGGCAACTTCGACTTTATCGCCGTCATCTATCAGACCGCATCCCCAGCAGCACAAGCCTCTAAAGAACTGGTGGAAACCTATTACAAAGCCCGCGAAACACTGGCCGATGAAGGTGACGTACTACTGTTTTCTTCGCTGGCTGAGCCCACATCTGTGCCAGCGCCGCTGACGCCCATCGTGCCGCTTGATGCCCCAGTCGCATTAGACGGGAGCAGCGCCCATGCCAACATCTACATCGCGGCCTATCTGACCGGAGAATACAGCGGCAACTACGCCATCGACTCATTTGAGCTAAACCTATCCGACGCCGATGCGCAGCGCGTATCCCAGAGGAGACCCGTCTGGGCAGAGTTCATCGCGGACAGCGGAGATGACGACGGCCCGGGCATACCGCTACCCTCTGCGATTGATTTCCAAACCTGGGGACAGCTGAAAGCGGCCAAAAACGCTCGCTCAAACTAGCCGACGGACCCGCTATATAAGTGCCTTATCCGCCACCTTCGACTGGATCAGCCCAACCGCCTGATCGGCGCTGAGCGGATCGAGATTCTCTCCCGAGCGTAGACGGACTGAAACCTGACCTTCTTCGACCTCTCGATCGCCGGCAATCAGCATATAGGGTACTTTGCGCGTCTGCGCCTGCCGAATGCGTTTGTTGAGCGTCTCGTTGGCCGCATCCAGCTCAGCGCGCACGCCAGCAGCTTGAAGCTTTTCGAAAAAGCTTTCTGCGTACTCGGCGTGGCGTTCCGCGATGGGCAATACCACGGCCTGCACGGGGGCAAGCCAAACGGGAAAAGCGCCGGCAAAGTGCTCTATAAGAACGCCGACAAAGCGCTCCATAGAACCGAAAGGAGCGCGGTGGATCATCACCGGTCGCCGCGTTTTACCCTCCGCATCGACATACTGAAGGTCAAAGCGTTCGGGGAGATTATAGTCGACTTGGACCGTGCCCAATTGCCATTCTCTGCCCACGACATCCTTGACGACAAAGTCGATTTTAGGACCGTAAAAAGCCGCTTCACCCGGCTCTTCGCTAAACGAGACACCCAGACTTTGGGCGGCCTGGCGACAGGCCTCTTCGGCGCGATCCCATTTGGCGGGATCGCCGACGTATTTGCTGCTATCAGGATCGCGCAGGCCCACGCGCACTCGATAATCTTCCATGCCCAACGTCCCAAATATAATTTTTACCAACCCTAAACAGCCCAGCAGCTCGCCCGCAATTTGATCTTCCGTGCAAAAGAGGTGTGCATCGTCCTGCGTAAAGCCGCGCACGCGCGTCATCCCTCCCAGCTCGCCCGACTGCTCCCAGCGGTAGACCGTACCAAACTCGGCTAGGCGCACGGGCAGGTCGCGATAGCTGTGCATCTGCGATGCAAAAATCTTTATGTGGTGCGGACAGTTCATCGGCTTGAGCAGGTAGCCGTCGATATCACCCGCTTCCATCTGGTTGGACAACTCTCCGCAGGTGCAGCCCTCCTCAGCAAGTCCCTGCAAATGGTCGTGGTCTATCAGCGGCGGATACTGGCTCTCCTGGTAGTAGGGAAAATGTCCGCTGGTGCGATAGAGATCGAGTTTACCAATGTGCGGAGTAAATACCTGGCTATAGCCCTGGCGGCGCAGTTCGGCAGAGATGAAGTTTTGTAGTTCGTTGCGCACAACTGCCCCGTTCGGGGTCCAGAGGATAAGGCCCTGCCCCACTTCTTCGTCTATGTGAAAGAGGCGCAGCTGGCGACCCAAAACCCGATGATCGCGCTTTTTAGCTTCTTCCAACATCTTGAGATGTGCGTCGAGCGCTTCGCGGGTGGCAAAAGCCGTTCCGTAAATGCGCTGCAACATCTTGCGCTGCTCATCGCCGCGCCAGTAGGCGCCAGCTACGGAAAGGAGCTTAAAGTGTTTCACTTGGCCCGTGCCCAGCATGTGGGGGCCCCGGCATAGATCCACAAATTCACCGTCTCGGTAGAAAGACAGCTCTTGGTCCTCTTCCAGATCGTCAAGGATCTCTTTCTTGTAAGGGGCCGCATCAATCATTTTTAGCGCTTCTTCTCTCGAGACGTCGACGCGCTCAAATTTGTGATTCTGCTTTATAACCCGCTTCATCTCGCGCTCAATTTTAGACAGGTCTTCCGGCGTGAAGGGGTCTTCCACGTCAAAGTCGTAGTAGAAACCGTCTTCAATCGCTGGTCCTATGGCCAACTGCGCTTCGGGAAAAAGACGCAGGACGGCTTGGGCCAGCACGTGTGAGAGGCTGTGCCGGTAAATCCACGCGGCTTCTGGATCTTCCCAAGAAATGAGCTCTACTCGGGCATCAGCTTGCAACTCAGTGTGAAAATCAATGCGCGCATCGCCTGATTTTGCGGCAATGAACCCCTTGAGCAGTGCTTTGTTTTGCTCGACGAGAATGTCCTTTAACCGTCCCCCACCTTCGTACTCTAAATCTTGCCCACCGGGCACTGTGATATGCATTATTCACTCCTCAAAAAGCCATGAAAAAACCCCCTGCCCCATGCGCGACAGTGGGTTTTCAGCGTTCAGGCACTTCCTATTCTGACCAGTAGCCGCACCGTCTGTTAGCGCAGCACGGGCCGCCGCAGGCGGTCTATAGAATACACCCTTTGCAAGCGCAAACACACCGCTGAGAAAGGCAGCAATTACTTCGCTTTACCTCCGTCAAAGGTATCGGGGCATCGGCCTGCATGTCAAGCGTTTTTACCACACTTCAGCAAGGCCAATAGAAGAATTCTCTACTCGCTACGGTCCGGACTATCCCGCCCCACAAACTCGGCAATAAAGGCCGTTCCCCGCTCATCCCGCTCCTCTTCGAGCATATCCAACCTGAGCGAGGCATGCGCCTGGCAGGCCAGATCTGCGCACAGGTCGTGCATGCGCACACAGCTTGCCGCCGCCTCTTCGGGCACCTCGTACCAACGAACAATAGAGGCCACCTGCGACGCGGTTTCGCGATCCGTCCAAACAAATATGCACGGACGGCGAGTAGAGGAAGTCCATACCGGCCAGGTAAACGCAAAGCGTGGATCTTTGACGATGATAGGCTCGGGGTGCTCGCCCAGCCATTTTTCAACTACATCCGCATTAACAAAGGGCAGTAGCCCCGGCTGAAAAACCGACATATTAAAGTGTTTGAGCAGCGCCTCGTTGATCTGGTAGACCTGCGGATTTTCGTAGTGTCCCTCGGGTTGATGTCCCTCCATCGGACGCATATCGAGCGGCGGCGTTACCGGAAACCCCTCTTCATACAGCTTCTTTGTCAGGCTAGAAGTGCCAGAACGCCAGCCCAAAATCATAACGATTGGATGGTCCATAACTCAATCCATCCTGTAGTGTTTGTCTTCGGGTAATGGCACGGGCTGACTCCCTTCAGTTTCAATGCTCCAGTCGGCCAGTCGCAGTCGTAAATCCGCCAGCACGGCCGCGTGATCTGCCACATCAACGACGTTGTGTAATTCCCAGGGATCGGCGCGTAAATCGTAGAGTTCGTCTCGATCTCCCTGCGCGTCGTGGACGTATTTCCACGATTCGGTGCGCACCATCTTTCGCCGTCCCTCCGCTTCGCGCCACTGCAAAGATCGCATCAGAGCCGACCTTCCCCAAGGTTGGGGCAAACGATTGAGATCCTCCTGAGTAAAGGCGGGGCCGCCGCTGCCGTATTCAGAAAATGTAGCATCGCGTGGAGCGGCATCGGTTACGGTGGGTAAGCAGGTCCCCTGCATAGCGCGCGGAGTATCTAGTCCTTGCAGCTCGAGCAGCGTGGGCACCACGTCGATTAGGTTGACCATGCTCGCATCGCGCAGCCCGGAAGATACCTGCCCTGGCCAAGAAACAATAAGCGGCACGCGGGTGAGGCAGTCGTAAAATACGCCCCCTTTACAGGTCATCCCGTGTTCTCCCATAAAGTCGCCGTGATCTGAACAGAAAACGACGATAGTATTTTCTCTCAACTGCAGCCGCTCTAGCGCATCTAGTATCTGTCCGAGTCCGTCGTCGAGAAAGCGAACCATCCCGTAATAGGCCCCCATAACGCCATATACATCGTCTATGTCATCGTCACGCCAGCTCAGTATATTGTGCAATACTTTATTGCGCTCTGGCGCTGTTCCATCGCTAAACTCATCGGCGCGCTGCGGCGGCAGTTCAATCTGATCGCGCGGGAACATAGAGGTGTATTGGCGAGGGGCCATCCACGGCTCATGTGGATCGGGCAAAGAAACCCAAAGAGCAAAGGGCGCATCCCGGTGCTGCTCTAAAAAGCGGACGGTCTGCCCGGCAATCAGTCCAGTTGAATGATCTTCGAGCGGTAAGTCATTTGATCCATACGCAAAACTCGGCGTCTGAGACGGCATGGCCCGTATGCACTCGGCCACCTTGCGCCGGCCCTCTTCCGGGCGAAACCAATCCATGCCCCACGTGCTGGGTCCTTCGGACTGTCCCCCATGGGTAAATGCATTCCACACGTCAAAGAGGCGCCGATCTTCTTCTCGTACAAAGCAGTGATTCTTTCCTATCAACCCCGTCGTATACCCCGCATTCTTCCATATTTTCCACGCGTGCTCTACGCCTTCAGGCATGGGCGTTTGGTTGCGACGCCCGCCGTGCGTATGAGGAAACTGTGAAGCCCAGAAGGAAACTCGGGCTGGCATGCAAAGCGGGTGAGGCGTTATCGCGTGTTCAAAGAGCACGCCATCGTCTGCCAACCTCTCCATCGACGGCGTCTGACAAAAGCTATTACCATATAAATGACTGGCCGTCGCTTTTTGCTGGTCGCTCATAATGACCAATACGTTGGGTCTATCCATTATCTTTTCTCCTTTGTGTATCGAAGGCACCCAGCGCGCCCCGTCCCCGCTCCACGATCCGCGTGGCTAGATCCGCTGCCGCGCTTACTGCATCGTATAGGGCCTCACCTTGGGCCAGCCCGTACAGCAGCCGTCCGTTAAAACAATCTCCCGCTCCTACGCTATTACCCGCTGATATCGGCCGTACATCGACCTGTCCCTGTGCCCCATCTCGCGTTGCAAAAAGAGCTCCATCGGAACCCCGTTTGACGACCACGCGCTCCACGCCACGGTCGAGCACTCGCTGGGCCAAATCCTCCGCATTCTCCGCATCCTGCCAGACCAACAACTCCTCTTCCGTTCCAACTAGATAGTCGATCTGCTTCCACAGAGCATGCATTTGTTCAACCTCGACTCGTCCGGCAAACCAGGGGCTCACGTCAAAAACTACGAGCGTGCCTCGTCGACGCAGAGCGGAAAAAACGGCGTGTAGTTGCGCCGCGTCTTCAGATTCGACACTGCCGTATCCGGCCGCAAAGAAAACCTGCGGCACGGGCAGCTGCAACGATGCCCGCCAGTCGACCTTCTCTCCCCTGTAGTAGTGAGACTGGCGCCTGCCAACCGCGTCAAGCGCAATGACGTGGACAGCGGTCCGAGCCGCTTTAAGTCCTGCGATATCGACCTCCATGCTTTCCAACCAGTTGCGCAGCGTATCGCCCCAGACATCCTGTCCCAAATTGGTATTTAGCGCAACCTGCTGTCCCAACCCACCCAGCACATAAGCCGTGGCCGCCCCGCATCCCCCGAGGACCCCATCGACGGGATTCCGGACAGTCTGAACGTTGTCGGACCAGACTTCCGCCGCCGGCCCTCCGAGTCCGGTGCCTCGCACAAGCACGTCTAAGACCGCATTGCCGGCAATCTGCACCAGGCCTTCAACGGGCGCTCGCATGGACTAGAGCTCGAGGGCGGCTTTACCGCACACGTCGATAATAGCGTCGTATACGGGCCCAAACGGCGGCGCATAGGCCAAATCCAGATGATGCACTTCGTCTACCGTCATACGCGCAAAGAGCGCCGTGGCCAGCGCATCGATTCGCCCAACCACACCCTCTTCACCCACCATCTGCGCACCGAGCAAGCGACGCGTTCGGCGTTCGACGACAATGCGCGTCTTCAGCGGCTTGCTCCCCGGGTAGTACCGGGCGCGCGAACGGCCCTCTCGTTCGAAAGAAACGGCATCAAATCCCGCCCGCCTGGCCTCTCCTAACGAAAGTCCCGTTTGCGCTAAGCCATAGTCCAACACCTGGGTTATCAGCGAGCCCGCCGTGCCGCGAAAGCGCTGAGCAGAAGACCGGCCGACGACGGCGCTTCCAACCTGATCTCCGGCAATACGACCCGTCCGATTTGCGGTCAACGCCAAGGGCTTATGCACCTTTTCTCCGCTCACCACGTGTTTGACCTCGACGCAGTCTCCGGCAGCCCATATACCGGTTCGGCTAGTCTGCATTTGATCGTCGACGGCAATGGCGCCGCTGCGTCCCATTGCCAATCCGGCAGCGCGGGCCAGCCCTGCGCTCGGCTCTAGTCCAGTTGCCACGAGGACCATATCTGCCTGCAAGCGTTCCACATCGGTCTCGACGTGCGTTATGCGCCCGCTGTCTCCCGCTAACCCCTGCACCGACTGAGCGAGGTTAAGTGCCACGCCGCAGTGGCGCATGGCGTCATATACGGGAGCGGCAAACGTGCGATCAAAGTCTCCGAGCAAGTGGGGTGAACGTCCCACGAGCGTCACTTCAAGACCGCGCCGCGCCAGCGACTCAACCATCTCTAACCCGATAAAACCTGCCCCAATAACGACCGCCCGGCGCGGTCTGTGCTCGTCGATAAACGTTCGAAGGGCAATCCCGTCTTCGAGGGAACGCAGGGTAAAGAGACCCTCCAATTCAGACCACCACGGAGGACGAACCGCCGTTCCCCCCGTAGCCAACACTAGGTGGTCATAGGTCTCGCCAAAGGGCTGCCCAGATCGGGTCCGTCCCGCTATTCTCCGCGCCCCGGGCCTTATCTCCTCTACGGCGTGACCGTAGCGCACATCGATACCGCGATCTGCGATCTCTTGCGCAGAGAGGGCGAGCAAATCTTCGTGCGAAGCAATATCACCCGCAATGTAATAGGGCATACCGCACGAGGCGTAGGAGGCGTAATTCGTCTTTTCAAAAACAACGACCTCTGCTGAAGGCGCGACTCGGCGAATCTGAGCCGCCGCGCTCATACCCGCCGCATCTCCCCCTACGATCACGGTCTTTGTTCCCATTATCGATGTACTCCACCGACAGAGGCGACCCCATTGCGTTCCACATAGCAACCGCCGCACATTTCACGGTAGCCCCCTTCTCTGTATTCGACCAGCACACTCTCAGATGTCGCGCAGTTCATTCGCTCTCGTGCCTCTCAATTAAAGCCTACTAACAGAGTGACGCCTTGCCGGGTTAGGCGACAGACGCACCCCCATAAACTAGATCTAAATCTTCGTACAGAGCGCTAAGCACCTCGAAGAATCGCGTGTGGTGTCGCTCGGCTCCGGGCATTCCGTTGACGATCAGCGCCACAGCGAGCTGGGCTTCCGGGTCGGCGAAAGCGACCGCACATTGCTGTCCACTGTGTCCATAGGTCCGCCAACTAGCGTGCCGACCATATCCATAGGGTACGGTTTCCACGCCGTACATCGCCGAGTTGACGACTAGCCCTAACCCCCAATCCATAACGTGTTTAAACGTATGGTCATAAAAGCCCGTGCGCTGACGAGCCGTTAGCGCTTCCACCGTTTGAGGAGAGAGCACTCGTTTTCCACGGCTTTTCCCCTCGCCCATCAGTGCTTCGTACAGACGAACCAGCTGTCGGGCCGGACCGCGTCCGCTCGCCCCGGGCACACAACGAGCGGCAATCTCTGCGCCGATTCGATCTGCCTGCGGTTTCGCAGAGCCCTCCTCTGTCGCATATATCGACGCCATGCGCTGACCGTAATCGCGATAGCGATCTTCGGGCATACTGAGCCAACAATCGTCCATGCCCAGAGGCAGAAAGACCTCTTCCCGCACGTACTGATCGTAGGGACGACCGTCGATTCGACGCACCACCTCACCCAGAGCATACCACGAAGAGGCAATGTGATATCCGGCTTTTCTTCCCACGGACCAACGCCGTTCCTTGCGCGCAGCACAGACCTGCCCAATCGCCTCATCCCAAGATAAATCGCCCCATTCAAGATCTAAACGCGAGCGAAATCCCCCCGTGTGAGTTAGCAGATGGCGCAGCGTGATATCGCCTTTCCCCTCAGCCGAAAATTCGGGAATATAGTGACAAACTCTATCGTCTAAGCGCAGGGCGTCGCGCTCCCATAGCTGCCCAATTGCAACTGCTGCCAGCGGCTTGGTTGCAGAAAACCAGTGCAATAGCGAATCAACACCAACGTTGCCCACGGCTACATCTGCGAGTACAAGGCTGCCCCGCTGGACTGCGAGCTGGGCACCGGGATGCAGCCCCTTTTCTACGCCTTCTTCAAGCAGAGCAACGGCGGTGGGCACTTCGCTCATAGCGGCGGCAATTCAGCGCCCAAACGATCGGCGCACGCGACGATTTCGGCCCAAGTCTGCTCGTCGACTTCGAAACCTTCGCTTCGCGCGGTCCGCTCTCTAGATTCGATTTCCCCCGGCACTAATATTTCAGTGAATCCTGGAGAAAGCGGAGATGACTTTACAAACTCTACAAGCTGTCCCACCTCGCTCATATAGGCTTCCATAGGCACAAAGCGCTCGATATCGACAACGAGCAACAACACGCCGTTGCCGTTGCGCGAACCGCTGCCGGCGCAGCCAGCCCCGCTCAGAGCGCCCCCGAGAATCTCGACCAGCACGCTCAGCCCATATCCCTTGTGTCCGGCCGCGCCGCCAAAGGGCAGCAAGCCTCCACGAGGGGGGCCATAAAAGGCTGCCGGGTCGGTCGTCGATTCGCCGTCTGCGTCTATGATCCATCCTTCCGGCACCGACGCACCTCGGTTGCGCTGAACGCGTATCTTCCCCTCTGCAACTACGCTGGTCGTCATATCTAGGACAATCGGATCCGCATTCGGACGCGGCAGCCCAGCGGCGAGTGGATTTGTGCCCAAGCGCCCCTCTCGCCCTCCCCACGGCACGACGCAGGCCGCACTCCCGTGCATATTCGCAAAGAGCAATCCGACCATACCTCGACGCGCAATATCCTCGACATAGCTCCCCAGACGCCCGATGTGATTGGCATTGCGCACGGTCAGCGCAGCCACCCCGCAGCGAGCCGCTTTTTCTACGGCCATAGACGCGGCTTGACTCATGACGACTTGACCAAAACCCCAGTGACCGTCTAATACCGCTGACGCCTCGGTTTCCGATTCGATAGCGACCTCGGCATGGGGATCAATTTCACCGCGCTCAATCGTAGCGACATACTGTGAAACGCGAATAATCCCATGCGAATCGTGGCCGACCAAATTGGACTCTACCAGCAGTTCCGCTACGCGCCGAGCCTTTACTGGTGGAGCTCCAGCGGCGCTAAAAATGGCCGTGGCACACGCCTCTAAGTAGTCGCTTTTAAAGATGGGCATTAGGGTCTCCGTATAAAAAAAGTGCCGGACTGTGGCTATTTCTGCCACTTATTTACGAGTGCTTCCAAAAGGGGCTGTATATCATCTGGCTCTATGCCGGCCTTGCGCCGTGCCCTGTCTACCAAATCGTTTGTGGCAGCAATTTTGTTTTTATCGTATAGAGCAAGTGCTTCTTTACACAGGTGGCGAACAAAGGTGCGCACCTGCTCCTCGTCCAAAGAAACTTCCACTGCGGCCTGGGTGATCCCCTCCCCCATCCGCTCTCCTCCCAATTCCACATCTGACATCGCCGCTTTGAGAATCCCCTGCAAGAAACGCTGTGCCTGTGCGCGCCAAACCCCGGCGTACTCTGCCATATCCATGATCAATCCGTCAGTCCGACTGCTGATATTGGCCCGGGAGATACGCGCAAGCGTTTCGCCCAATCGCGCATAGAGCGAATCGACCTGCCCTCTCCTCAACCCTTTACCCGCAACGCTACGCACCCAGGCAGGGGCCGATCGAACCGCTGATCGAGCTAGCAATCCCCTGTTTAGGCGGGCCCTTAACTCGGCAATGGGGGGGGCTGTCGACTCTGACGAAACCACAAGAGGCGGAGCAGAAGCCGTGTCGGTCTCCGCGTATTTCTCTTCAAAAAAGGTGGTATCGCCAGAAACGCTCTCATCCTCTTCCAATGCGCGGTCCTCAGCAACGAACTCTGTCGCATTCGACGGATTCTTTTGGACGGCTTTAGGGACCACATTGGGCACCACGATCTCGCTCTTTTGTTGGGCAATCGCCTCGACGACATCCGACACCGGTTCTTCGCGCAGGCCGGGTGGATTGCCGCGCAGAGTGAGCTTGCCCTGCCACCAGATCCACTTATTACTCTCGGCAATTTTCTTGCGTAACTCGAGGTCTGGCAGGTCGGAGTCGGGAAATAAGAAGAGGGCGTCCAACACCATATCGGGCTTGGGATACAGGCGCAACCAAGTCCACGGCAAGGCCATTTCATAGCTGTAGGCACGACCTTCGGATAGCGAAGCCATAGCCAGTGGTAGCGCCTGAGTAGGCGTCCCTCGCTGCTGACCACCCCACGCGTGCACGGCCCCGTCCTCTGCGTTTGGAGCCACCCACACATTGAATCCCAGGGGCTGTTCCGGACCGCGCAGAAAGACCTTGAAATGATCGTAGTAGAACATCTTGTCTTTGCGCTGACCACCCGGCCCTTCCCACACATTTTCTCCAGGTCCAATCGGCTGGCGGTCAAGCACGTCATCCAAGACTGAGACGGCTAAATAGAGCGAATCGGCATCCCAGGATAGGTGAACCGCGGCCCAGTGATCGTTTTCATCTTCAAACGCACCGCGCAACCCAACCCCATCGCCCGCTGGCGAGATATCGATAGCAGCAACGGCACCCCATTCGCCCAGCGCGCCATCAATAGTCGGTTTGACGGGCGAGACGACGACGTCCACAGCGCGCGCATCAGTTACGGTCAACGCCAAGTAGAGCACGAGCGCTGTGGCTAAGCTCAGCGTCGATCTATTCCAGTAGGGTCTCAACACAACCTCCCACGAGTTATCGGCCGAGTATATGGAAAAAGGTGGCATAGCCCAAGAGACCCAAGAGATTGAGCTGACTCTATGACCTACGCAGCGTCGAAACAGCCCATTCTGCATCGGGGTCTTCCACCTCTAACGGATTGACCCCTCCGGGGACATATGCGAGCATGTCCTCATAGCTCTGCTGGAACTGCGCGTCGGGATACACCCATGGATGCACGTAATAGACGGCGCTAATTTTAGCTTGGATGATTTCTTTAGTGCAGCCAAAACACGGCTGCATGGTCGAGTAGAGAACGGCCCCCTCCGTCGCTATGCCAAAACGCGCCGCCGATAGGAGCGTATTCTGCTCAGCGTGCACGCATATACACAGATCGTAATCTTTTCCAGATGCATAGGCCTCGCGATGAGAGCAGCGATGACAGCCGCCCTCGCTGCAGTTGGGCACGCCGTGTGGCGTGCCGTTGTAGCCCGTTGCGATGATTCGATCGTTTTGCACCAAGATCGCCCCAACTCGACTGCCCAAACAATCGGCGCGCGTGCGGACGGTCATAGCAATTTGCATATAATAAGACTTCCAATCTGGTCTCTGTCTCATCAATTTATTGGCCCCCTCTATTCGCGGCCTGGATTTTGATGGCTCCCCATCGCTGTCCCCTGGACGGATCGTCGATTTGGGTCTGTCTTTTCACGTGTATGTCGATCCCACGCGTGCGCTGAAAAAATCGTTCCTCTTGCCCATCGGCGAACACTACCCGTGTAGCATAAATGGGCGACTGAAAAAAGTAAATCGACGCCGTGCCCAAGCGCAGCGGCTTCAACACCAAACGAGCCAATTCACCCCATCCTGACCGACCTCGAACTGCACCGGGCCCCACAACCACAGCGCATGCAAGCAAATCCATGCCCGCAGGTCCGCCAAGGGCCTGCCCCTGAGGCAATAGAACGTTTGTGAATTCGGATGCACCGGACAGTAGTTCACCCTGTGAAAAGGGAGCATCCGCTGGCAGTGCAAAGAAGCCATTGGACAGGGCCAGATAAAAAACGCAGCCAGTAACGGCATTGTCCAAGAAATCAGCGCGAATAGACAGGGCTAAAATCTGCCCCTAATTCAGCGTCATAAACCACCGTATCTCCCTCTACTGAAACAACTTCTATCATCTGTGCCCAGCAGGTAGAACAGGGAGAAGAGCGATCCAAAGCGCATTTAAAATTGCATGTTCTCTCTTTGCTATTTTCATGCAGAGTCTAAAATAAACAATTATCGAGTCGGCGCATACCGAGAGTCCGACTCGATATATCAATAAATCTTGATATTGACATTTATATATCAGACAATGTAATTATAAGAGATAAAGAAAACGTTCATATCAGAAAGATGACAATCCATGAAGGCCGCTAAAAATCTGCATACTAAGCCCGACCTCGAACACCTATTGAGCGAGCGCATCCTCGTCTGGGACGGTGCCATGGGGTCTATGATACAGACCCACCAACTGACAGAAGCCGACTTTCGGGGCAGCGCATTCGAGGCTCACCCGGGAGAGCTGCGCGGCTGTAACGATTTACTCTGCCTAACGCAGCCGCACCTTATCGAATCAATTCATCGTCAGTATTTAGAAGCCGGCGCCGACATTATCGAGACAAACACCTTTAACGCCAATCCATTTTCACTAGAAGACTACGGCTTAGCCGATCGCGTTGCAGAGGTAAATCTGGCTGCGGCTCGCCTCGCCCGCCGGACGGCAGACGCATTTTCCACGCCGGACAAACCGCGCCTCGTAGCCGGTGCCATCGGCCCGTCCACAATTACGCTCTCGCTCTCCCCCGACGTAAACCGCCCCGGCTATCGCACGCATCGCTTTGAAGAGGTCGTAGACGGCTACTACCGTCAGATCGTCAGTTTAGTCGAGGGAGGCGTTGATATCCTGTTGGCCGAAACGGTCTTTGATTCCCTCACCCTCAAGGCGTGCCTCTTTGCCGTTGACCGCTTTTTTACAGATTCGGACCTTCGCCTACCCCTGATCGTTTCCGGCACCTTCTCCGATCTGAGCTACCGCACCCTGTCCGGACAGACGCCTGAAGCCTTCTGGTATTCCATCGAACACATGCCTTTATCAGCGGTTGGAATCAACTGCGGCATGGCCCCGCAGGATATGCGCCCGGCCATTGAGGAACTGGCCCGAGTCGCACCAGTGCCCTTCTCGTGCTACCTGAATGCGGGCCTGCCTAACGAAATGGGCGCATACGATCAGGGTCCCGACGAAGTAGCCCAGACGCTCCGACAGTTTGCAGAGGAAGGATTCATCAATCTTATCGGCGGCTGCTGCGGCACTACGCCCGATCATATCGAAGCGATTGCCCGCGCTGTCTCTGATGTAGATCCTCGCGTGCCGCCTGCTCCGCGCGCAAATCCGCATTTTAGCGGCATTGACCCCTTTACTATCCGTCCGGAAGACAATTTCACCCTCGTGGGAGAACGGACCAATATCACGGGCTCCCGCCGCTTTGCCCGCCTCATCAAATCAGGTGATCTCGAAGGAGCTACAGAAGTAGCCCGTCAGCAGGTCGAGGGCGGTGCAAACATAATTGACGTGAATATGGACGAGGGATTAATCGACTCAGAGGAGGCGATGCACAGCTTTATAAACCGCATTGCGGCCGAACCCGACATAGCTCGTCTGCCCGTTATGGTCGACAGCTCTAAATTCTCCGTTATCGAAGCGGGACTGCGCTGCTTACAGGGCAAAGGTATCGTCAATTCCCTAAGCCTTAAAGAGGGGGAAGAGCGCTTTATCGAGCAGGCGCAGATCTGCAGGCGATATGGAGCAGCCGTGGTCGTAATGGCCTTTGATGAGTCGGGACAGGCGACGAATATCGAGGAAAAGGTGCGAATCTGTCAGCGTGCATACACCATTCTCACCGAGCGAGTCGGCCTTCAAGCCTGCGATATTATCTTCGACCCCAACATTCTCACCGTCGCCACTGGCATGGAAGAGCACGACCCCTATGCCCTCAACTTTATCGAAGCCGTTGCGCACATAAAAAAAACCTGTCCCGGAGCGCTTATCAGCGGTGGGGTCAGCAACATCTCTTTCTCCTTCCGGGGCAACGACTACGTGCGCGAAGCAATTCATTCTGCGTTCCTCTTCCACGCCATCGCGCGCGGGCTCGATATGGGCATCGTCAACGCCGGCCAACTAGCCGTATACGAAGACATCCCCGAACCGCTGCGTGAACGCGTGGAAGACGTGCTTTTTATGCGTCGCCAAGATGCAACCGAACGCCTGATAGACTATGCTGAATCCGTGCGAGGCGCTGGCAAGAAACGAGCGGACGATAAAGCGTGGCGCAGCGGTTCGGTGAGCGAGCGGCTAGGGTATGCGCTGCTGCACGGAAAGGGCGAGCACATAGAGAACGATATATCTGAAGCGCTAAAGGCCTACGAGCGCCCTCTTGATATCATCGAGGGGCCACTCATGGACGGCATGAACCACATAGGCGAACTTTTTGGCGCAGGTAAGATGTTCCTGCCCCAGGTCGTCAAGAGTGCGCGCATTATGAAGCAGGCAGTAGCCATATTGGAGCCGCTTATGGAAGCGCGGAAAGGAGCAGACGGTCGGGCAACGGCGCGCGGTAAGATCCTTCTGGCCACCGTGCGAGGAGACGTGCACGACATTGGAAAAAACATCGTGGGGGTCGTACTGGCCTGCAATAATTATGAGATCATCGACTTGGGGGTTATGGTCTCAGCAGAAAAAATACTCCGCACGGCGGTAGAACAGCAGGTTGATATCATCGGCCTGAGCGGCCTGATCACCCCCTCGCTTGATGAGATGGTACACGTAGCTGGTGAGATGCAGCGACAGGGCCTTGACATACCCCTATTAATTGGTGGAGCGACGACCAGTCGCCGGCATACAGCGGTCAAGATCGCTCCCGCATACGGAGAGCCCATCCTTCACGTGACCGATGCCTCGCGCGCGCCCGGGGTCGTAGGTCAGTTACTCAGCCGAGAGCAGCGTGAAGCATTCATCAGTAAAAATCGCGACGCCCAGGAGCAGCAGCGCATCTCCCATAATCCGCAGCAGCGCGCCCTGCATCCGTTTGCCAAGGCGCGCACCAAAGCCGCGCAGTTTGACTGGAGTACGACCCAGCCGCCCGTTCCCTCTTTTATCGGGGTTCGCCACGAAACAGATCTCTCACTCGGTGAACTCGTTCCCTACATAGACTGGTCCCCCTTTTTCCATACCTGGGAACTGCGCGGCACCTACCCCCGCCTGCTCGACGACCCTGTGATTGGAGTGCAGGCTCGACAACTCTTTGCAGACGCACAGGATATGCTGCATACGATTATCGAGGAATCCTGGCTACACGCCGAAGCGCTATACGGCTTCTTCCCCGCCTATAGCGAAGGGGAAGACATCGTCCTTTACGGAAATGAAGAGCGTCAGCAAGAGGTCGCCCGCTTACACATGCTGCGCCAGCAAACGGTCAAGCGAGCAGCAGATCAACCCCTATTTTGCCTTTCCGACTTTATTGCTCCTCGAGAGAGCGGCCAGATCGACTATCTAGGGACCTTTGCAGTGACGGCCGGTGGAGGCATAGAAGAACACTTAAAGCGCTTTGACCAAGAGCACGACGACTATAATTCAATTCTGCTCAAGGCGCTGGCCGACCGACTCGCCGAAGCCCTAGCTGAAATGCTGCACGAACGCGTGCGCAATGAGTGGGGCTATGAAGATCGAGGTAGCCTATCGCCGGAAGATTTGATACGCGAGCGCTATCGCGGCATCCGCCCGGCACCCGGCTACCCGGCCTGTCCAGATCACAGTGAAAAACGCACGCTTTTTTCGCTACTGCAAGCCGAAGCACGCAGTCCACTGCGCCTAACCGAGACGTGTGCAATGTGGCCCGCAGCCTCCGTCTCGGGCCTGTACTTTTCACACGGTGGAGCCCGCTATTTTTCGGTGGGTAAAATCGACCGAGAACAGGTAGCTGACTACGCAGACCGCAAGGGAATTTCTCTTGCAGAAGCCGAGCGTTGGCTGGCTCCCAATCTCGGCTATACGCCGGAGTGAACAGAACAAAAACTGGGGGACGTGCACTTAAGCACGCCCCCCCAGTTAAGCATTATTAATGCACCCAAATTAATGCACCCAACTACCCCTCTTCGCCGAAGTAGGCTCCGCTCCATTCTACCGTGCAGAAGAGGCCCATGATACTCAGTCCCTTCAGAGTCAGGTGGGCCATCTGGGCGACCAAGTGAATCCCATTTTTACAAGGGACGCGCATTAGAACTCGCTCAGTACGTCTTCGTCTTCGTCGCTTAGGGGAATTAATTCGTCTGAACCGCGGGCCGGCATCGCACCGCCATTGGAACGGGGTCGGCGTGCACCATGAGATGCACGCAGCGGGGGCGCTGGATGGGCACCCGCATCGCTGAGAGTGAAGGCGCGCACGAGTGAGCGCATTTCCTCAGCCTGAGCAGAGAGCTCTTCAGAAGCTGCAGCCGATTCCTGCGCGTTGGCTGCGTTTTGCTGCGTCAACTGATTGAGCTGACCTACCCCCTGGTTTATTTGTCCGACCCCCTCTTCCTGCTGACTTGAAGCCGCCGAAATTTCAGCCATGACTTCGCCTACGCGCAGGACCTGTTTGTTGATCTCTTCCAAATTATCTAAGACCTCTTGGTTGAGCGCAACGCCATCAGATGCGTTCTGAACGGACTCCTGAATCATCTCAGCCGTATTCTTGGCGGCTTCCGCTGAGCGCATGGCCAGGTTGCGCACCTCTTCGGCAACCACGGCAAACCCCTTCCCCGCTTCGCCCGCACGAGCGGCCTCAACGGCGGCATTTAGCGCCAACAGGTTGGTTTGAAATGCAATCTCATCGATTGTC
>CALDFW010000159.1 GCA_937942165.1 uncultured bacterium
ATATTCAGGGGCTCGGTAATAATTTCGTCGCGCCAGTCAATGCCCGTCACCAGTTCCATAGGCGCCACGTTGGGAACGGACGCCATGAGGTGTGCCGCGGCAACAATCCCCACGGGGCCTTTGGTATTGTGCGGAGAGATCGGCACGTGGAATGTATCGGCTATAGCGGCAATCTTTTTGACTTCCGTAACACCCCCGGCATACATGAGATCGGGTTGGGCAATATCCACTCCGTCCAGATCCAAGAGCTGGCGAAACTGGCTCTTGTTGTTGAGCCGCTCGCTGCCCATAACCGGTATCGATATGGCGTGACGCACTTTGGGGTAGGCTCCCAAATCGTCGGGCGGGACCGGATCTTCAAACGCAAAGAGGTCATACGGCTCAAGGGCGCGAGCCAGTCGTATACAGGTGGCTACCGTAAAGCGGCCGTGGCAGTCGATCAACAGCTTGACGTCGGGCCCTACGGCTTCGCGCACGGCGGCAAACATCTCGGCTGTTGCACTCGGGTTTCCGTCGTCTTCGTACGGGTCAAAGCTGAAGCCGCTGCTCGACAGCGCGCCGCTCTTGAGAGCGCCGTGCCCTTGGTCGATTAGGCTCTTGGCCATCGCCGCACAGGCCTCGGGCGTCTGACCGCTGAAATGCGTATATACTTCGACGCCATCGCGGAATGTACCGCCCAGTAGATCAACCACGGGCAGCCCCGCAGCCTTGCCTTTAATGTCCCACAGCGCCTGATCGATACCGCTGAGCGCACTCATCCACACCGGGCCAGCCATGCGCCAAATGCCGCTGACGGTGGAGAGTCGGTAAATCTTGTGCCACAAATACTCGATGCGCGCCGGATCTTCGCCGATCAACTCCTCCTTCATGTTGTCGACGGCCGCCGCCACAATCGGCTCTTTATTTGAGTAGGTGGCTTCCCCTAGCCCAACTAATCCCTCGTCGGTAAAGACGCGGACAATCGTCCACTTGCGCCCCGGTGAGTCGATCATCAGGGTGTCGATATCGCGAATTTTCATCCTGCTCTTCCCCTGCCTCTATGCGGTGTATGGAATACGGCGTAGCGCCCTAGCCCTGAAACGTCTCTTCGCGCCCGCCAATAGACGGCGGCACCATCAAGCGGCGCTGCTGCTCCGTTGCATCGGGATAGGCGTCAGCGTCATAGTAGCTCTGCGACCACGAGGAATGCCCTGGGCTATACTTATAGAGCAGAGAGCGCCGCTCGTGGTCAGCCTTCCAGGGCACGGTGCCGTGTACCAGCGCTTCGGTAAAAATAATCACATCGCCCGCTTCCACTTCGACCTGACGGACATAGTGGGGTCGGCGCTCCCAGTGGCGAACGTCGTCGGGGATACAGTTGGTAAAATTGCTCTTGTGAGAGCCGGGCACGCAGCCAAAGCCCCCATCGCCCGGCCCGGCATGGCTCAGACAGTAGGTGAAAACCGTCAACCCGTTGCGCATAACGCCGTCGTGATAGCGATACCAGTGATCGGCCGCCTTAACGCCGCCCTGCATGGTCGGACCGCCGTGCAGGCGGCCTGCGCTGCCGCCCTTTTGCATAAAGATGCTGTAGTCGTGGTCTATTCGCACGTAGGGACCCAGCAGTTCGGCTAGGTAGGATACGATGCCGGGATGGTCCATAAGCCGCTGGGTCGCCGCGCCCCACCGCGACACGTCGCTAACGCGCCGGATGCCGCTCTCGTCGTATGCACCGGGCCACGCTCGATCGGCCAGTGCATTAACCTCGTCTACCTCGGCCTGACTGAGCACACCCTTCACCACGAGGTAGCCCTCAAGGTCAAACGTGAATTTTTCTTCTGGTGTCAAAATAGGCGCTCCTCTCTTGGGATGAATGGTTCATAACAAGGGTTAAAACGGACGCGCTAGCAAGCTTGCACAGCAGTGGTTTTTGTCGTACTTATTGGCGCCCGACACACAGATAACTCACTTGATACCAAAGGAAAGACACCATGGCAGCTACATACCGCGTTGGCGTGATTGCCTCCGGACGCATCGCGCGCGAACACGGCCGCGGCTGGGCCGAGTGCGAACACACCGAAATTGTCGCCATTGCCGACGCCCACCCGGAAGCGCTCTCCAGCTACGCCAGCGACTTTAACGTCAAGACCCAATATCTCGACTACCGAGAGATGCTCGACAAGGAAGATCTCGACATCATCAGCGTATGCTCCTGGGATCCCCAGCACGCCGAGATGAGCATCGCCGCCTGCGCGCGCCGCCCCAAGGCCGTGCTCTGCGAAAAACCGATGGCCATTTCCCTAGGCGAAGCAGATGCCATGATCATCGCAGCACAGCGCAACGACGTAAAGCTGGCCATCGGCCACCAACGGCGCTTTTACTCGTCGTGGCGCGAGGCCAGACGCATGATTGCCGACGGCGCTATCGGAAAGCCCAAGCGACTCTGGTCGGCCATCCGCGCCGGCATGATGAACACGGGAACGCACTGCATAGATTTCCAACTCTACGCGCTGGGCGATCCCAACGTCGAATGGGTCATGGGTTCGGTCGAACGCCATACCGATCACTACGTATTCGGACACCGGGTGGAGGACCGCTGCGCCGGTATCATTGGCTATGAGGGCGGCATTGAAGGCGTAATAGAAAATGAAATGAACGACACCTACGAAGTAGGTGCCCACATATACGGCGAAGAGGGTATGATCGTCGTGAACGACAACAGCCTGCGCTATATGAACGCCGCTTCAAACGGCTGGAGCGCGTTTGAACCCACGGACAAGTCTGAGCACGGCTACGGCAACGCCTTTGTCGACCAAGCCTACGGCATTTGTCGCTGGATTGAGGGCGATTTTGAAGACTACTACGGCAAGGCCGAACACGGACGCGCCGCTACGGAAATCATGATGGCCTTATACGAGTCGGCCCGCGTGCACGAACGCGTGCGCTTCCCGCTGCAAACGCGCGCCAATCCGCTAGACGTAGCGGTTGAGGAAGGCGTCATACCCGTTACGCGCCCTGGCGTCTGGGACGAACGATCCTTTCTCGTGCGCGGCGAGGGCATGAGCTGGATCGGCAAGGATAAGTAGGAACACAGACGTGACGGAACTGGCAATAACGCAAGCCGAAAAGGAGCACGGCCATCTCGAGGATACACGTCTGGCGATGGCCGTGCGCGCCGTGCGCGAAGAGGGCTTTGTCGTGCTGCACAATGCCATCGACCCGGCGCACATAGCGGTGCTGCGCGAACGCATGCTGGCGGATGCAGCACAGATCGCCGCGCTCGATCAGGTGCCCTACCAATTTAGAACGGGTCACCTACAGCAGGACCCTCCGCCCTTCTCCCCCTACCTGTTTCGCGACGTACTGGTAAACGCTTTCGCTGTCGACATCACGCATGCCCTGCTGGGCGAGGGCGTCAAAAATGCCTTCTACAGCGGCAATTGCTGTCTACCAAACAACAATCGTCAGCCGCTGCACGTCGATATCGGACACCTCTGGCACGGCCTGCAAAAAGCGCATCCAGCACACGCTCTCGTAGTCAACGTGCCCGTGGTCGACATGACGGCGGAAAACGGCAGCACCGAGCTGTGGCCTGGCACGCATTTGGACACCACGCGCACCATGGGCGACGGAGATATCAAGATTCCCGATACCGCGCTAGAGCGCGTACGCGCACGGGTGCAGCCGCTCCAACCGAACGTGCCGGCAGGCGGCCTATTAATACGCGATATGCGCCTGTGGCACTGCGGTATGCCCAACCACACAAAAATAGCGCGCCCCATGATCGCTATGATTCACTGGCCGCGCTGGTACCGAACGGATGGGAAGGTTCGCTTTGCCAAAGGGTCCGAAGCTCTTTTAGCAGACCAACGACTACAAACGGAAGCGGAGTTCGTGGAGGGACCAATCGACTATATCGGACGCAACGCTTCGTACGACTACGCGGAGTGAACCGCCCTGTCTGAGCGCGCATTCACGGTGCGATGCGTCTACACTCCACGTAGTATCGCTTTTCTTCCGCCTCGCCAAGCGAGAACGTCTTGCGCGGTAGGGCGCCTTCCAATGCAATCGTTTGAAAAAAGTCATCTTTGGCCAGCGCCGGTAGATAAAAACCCGTGCACTGCGGCGTAGCCGCTAGTTTTTCCAGCGACGCTTCACCGTGTATGTAGTCTACTTTAGCCAGCGAATAGCCCTCGATAAAGTCGTCGATAAACTCCTGCAGCGCACCCGCTGCTAGCTGCACGTTGGGATCGCCGATCCGCATCCAGCCACGCCGCTGGCCGCTGCAAAAACCGATGGTATGACCAGACGCTTGCTCGTCCGCGTCGATCTCGTCTTCGCAGAAAGCCCAGCTAAAGTCTTGCGCGGCAAAAAACGAAGCGGCGGCGGCCATCAGTTCCTCGGTGTCGACGCCAAAAACAACGCGGTGAATCGGCTCAAATTCCAACCCCTCATCGTGTATATTGACCAGTTCTACTAGCGCGTAGCGCGCCGGATGGTCGAGCACGCTCTCCGGGCTGGGCGCTTCGGCCTTAATCTGTTCCCACACCGCCTTGGCCGTCGCAAACGAGTGGTTTCCATCTCCCATGGCGTAGAGAAAGGGCGGCTCTCCGCGCTTGAGCGCGGCCAAGCTAGCAGCAACGCGCTCAATGGACGCTGCATCGCCGATGTGGAAACCGCGCACGTGACCGCCGTCCAGCATGAGTTCACCCTCGTAGACGGGCGGCCGTTCCTCCGCAAAAAGGGGCTCTATAACCGTGCGCTGAGGATCGTCGATCAGCACCATGATATGCGGCACTTCTATACGCGCGCGCTGGCGCACCTCGATGCGCGGTGGAAGACGGCCCAGCACCGTGCCCTCCGTAGTCCGAATCAGTTCTTGCGCCCCGTCGCGATAGTCGTAGTGCTCTAGGTCGAGGGCCACCATTAGACCGCGCCTGACGACGCCGCGTTTCATCGTGCGCTCTACCGATACGAACCCCGGCGGCAGTTCACGCAGCACGCCCCCGCCTGCATACTCGTCCATGCACGCGTTAATAGCATCAACGACCGCACCGCGATCAGCCGTCTCTAGGTATACCTCGGGAAAGATAAGCGGCAGCGTAGACGGCGCCTGACCAATGCGCTTTTCCACTTCCTCCCAGTACTCGGGCTCCGAGGTGTACTGGTCACAGGCAATAACTGCCCACGACGTCAGGGGCACATCTTCTCTCGGCAACAGTATGGTCGGCACGTGGAGTGCCGCTTCGGGAAATTCGGTTTGCATCAGTCTATCCTATCAGCGGCCGCGCCCAGCCGACAAACTGTGGGAAAATAATCGCCGGATCCTCGAGCTCGGGATGCCAGCGCTTTTCGTGTTCGAACATGATCCAGCCATCGTAGCCATTATCTTTCAGCAGGGCGATCGCATCAGCTAGAGGCAGTTGGCCCGTGCCCGGAGCAACGTAGCGCCAGCCATCTCCCATTGCCTGCGGATGATTCATATCGTGGATGGCATCTTTGACATGCGTGTAAAAGGTTCGCGGGCCAACGGCGGCATAGGTCTCTGCCGGCGTTTCACCGCCGACGCGCGCCGTGTGCCCCATATCCCACAACACGCCGAAAGCCGGATCGTCAATGCGGTCTAGCAGCAGCGCGCAGTCCGCAGCGCGGATCCACTCATCGTGCGTCTCGAAAACCCACCGAACTTCACGCGCTCCGTCCAACTTCAATATGTGTTCGACGGTTTCGCGCCCGATATCCGCTAGAGCCTCTTTCGAATGGTTCTCGCTGTCACCACCGCCAAAGACGCGCACCTGCTGACAGCCTAGGGCACACGCCGCTGCAATGGTCCGCCGCGCCTCTTCGAGATTTTCTTCCAGTTTTTCAGGCACGCACACGCGAATGCTGGAACTGATGCCCGAAACGCCTAGGCCCGCATCCTCTATCTTGCGACGCGTTAGACCTACTTCGCTGGTAAACTCCGGCAGCTGCGTCACGTCGAGCACGTCCCGTATGCCGCGAAAGTCAATGCCCTGCAAACCGTATTCACTGCAGCGAGTTATAATTTCGTCTAGGCTCCACTCCGGACACCCCAGCGTCGTAGTACTAAGCTTCAAATATCCCGTCTCCCCGCGTTGTATCTATTTTTCAAAACGGCCCTTCGCATGCGTCTAATACTATCACATAACGGGTGCGTCGGCCAGAGGATACAGCCCGCTTCTATGGCATCCACCTCTTGCCGATTTTGCGATCGCGCCGCAGAATTCTATATCTGCGGTCCACATGCGACTCTGTATAGGGTAGAAAACCGAATATGTCCACGTTTTAAACGGAGCGGACCCCGTCTTAGGGTGGAGGGCACCGGGCTGTGCCCCATACTCGGAGACAGAGAAAGTGCGTCTTTTTTGGCCGAGTACCCCTACGCCTGCGTTGGGCGTATCCCAGACGCAGTGACGTAACGACGCTGTATCCGTTGCGCCGCCTTTTTTTCGCGGCCGCAGGTGCAGCCGGTTAGAACGTAGAAGGGGGGCTGTGAGTGCCTAGCCCACAACCCCCCAGAACCGCCCTACAAGAGAGTATACCCCAAAATGACCAAAAAAAAGGGGTTCGCGGACAAAATATCGTTCCCGTTTTCAACGCGAAAAAAACGCCTAAATTTACCTTTATTGTAACAAAAATGCCTTTTGGCGCACGTGATTTTGTCTATACTATTTGCCCAGTAGATTTTGTCCCATATTTTGTCCATTACGTCATATGAGTACACCCTGTACTCTATCACTTATCCCAAGGGGTAACTTTATGAGAAAAGCTATCTTTTCTGCGCTGGTAATGCTGGCGTTTGTCTCGTCAGCCAGCGCGTACACGCTGTCTGGCAGCATCAGCGATGCGTCGGGTAATGCGCTAGCCGGTGCCAACATAACCATCGAGGACACAGACCTCGGCGGCGCAACGGATGACGAGGGCAACTTCAGCATCGTCGACGTTGCAAGCGGAGACTATACCGTAACGGCCTCTCTGGTCGGCTACGCGAGCCAGAGCTTCTTTGTGATGGTTTCAGAAGATGCGAGTATCTCCTTCCGCCTGCAGGTATCCTCTATCGACATGGATCCGTTGGAAGTCATCGCATCGCGCTCTGACGAGCGTTCGCCAACGTCCTTCACCGAAATGAAGAAGTCGATGATCACCGCCCAGTTGGGTTCGCGCGACATCCCGCTTGTGCTCGATACGACACCAAGCGTATTCGCCACTGAACAGGGCGGCGGTGCCGGTGATGCACGCGTCAACGTGCGCGGCTTTAACCAGCGCAACGTTGCCATTATGATCAACGGCGTGCCCGTTAATGACATGGAAAACGGCTGGGTCTACTGGTCCAACTGGGACGGAGTAGGTGACGCAGCCTCATCCATCCAGGTTCAGCGCGGGATGGGCGATGTCAACCTAGCTGTGCCGGCCATTGGCGGCACGATGAACATCGTGACTGATCCTGCTCAGTTGGAGCGCAAGGGATCGATCAAACAAGAATTGGGTTCGTGGGGATTCAGCAAGACGACGCTGAGCTACAACACGGGCCTGATCAACGACCGCTTTGCACTCAGCGGTTCTGTGGTAAAGAAGACGGGCGACGGCTATTACAAGGGCACGTGGACCGATGCGAGCGCCTACTACGTGGGCGCAAGCTACCAGATCAACCCCAAGCATCGCCTCGAGCTCTACGCTGTTGGTGCGCCGCAGCGCCACGGCCAGAATCTGTACGCGCAGAACGCAGCCGTCTATGATCCCGACTATGCGCGCGACGAGCTGGGCTATCGCTCGGAGTGGATCTCCGTATTTACGGAGAAGAACACCAATAACGAGGGACGCGATTACAACCAGAACTACGTCCCGATCTCTAGCGCCTACAAGGGCAATGACTCCAAGCAGTACTTCTACATGTACGGCGAACGGAAGGAAAACCGCTTTGACTCGAGCTTTATCAACGAGCGCGAAAACTTCTTTCACAAGCCGCAGATCAACCTGAACTACTACCTAACGCTCAACGCCAACACGCGCCTGAGCAACGTGCTGTACTTCTCTGGCGGCAGCGGCGGTGGAACGGGCACCTACGGCAGCATGAAGTGGGACTACAGCGGCTTCTCCCGCGTAGTCGACTTCGGTGCAACTTGGGAGAACAACGCGGCGAGCGAAGAAGGCTCCAAGGGCATTCTGCGCAACTCGATCAACCGCCAATCGACCATCGGTTTGGTCTCCAAACTGGACCACAATCTGAGCGAAGCCCTCACGCTGCAGGTGGGCATCGACTGGCGCACGGCAGAAATTGAGCACGCCCGCGAAGTGCGCGACCTGCTGGGTGGCTCATACTTCTACTTTGATGGCAACGACAATGACTCCGAAGCTGATTACCGTAAGCAAATCGGCGATATCATTGCCTACTGGAACACCAATACGGTGGACTGGCTCGGTTCGTTCGCCCGCGTGCGCTACGAAGCAGACCGGCTTTCCGGTTTTGCCATGGCCGGCTACAGCATCGTCGGTTACACCTTTGAAGACCACTTCAAAAGACCGGGCACGACGGGACAGAAATCGGAGAATACGGGCATTGGCGGCGGCCAGTTTAAAACGGGCGCCCGCTACGCGCTCAGCGACGACCTCTCTCTGTTTGCCAACTTGGGTATCGTCAACAAGGTTCCCATCTTTGACGCGGCCATCAACGATCGCGACGGGTCGGTTTACAAAGATCCCGAGCTGGAAAAATTCCGCTCCTTCGAACTGGGTGGCGAGATGCACTTTGGCCGTCAGCTGACGGTTAAGTCCAACCTCTACTACACGCAGTGGAAGGATCGAACCAATACCCGGGGCGTCATTAACGAAGACGGATCGGAAGGATACATCTTCTTGACCGGCCTGAACTCCGTGCACTCGGGCTTTGAAACGGAAGTGGCCTACCAGCCCAGCAAGCTCGTGCGCGCCGACATGGCGCTGTCTGTTGGCAATTGGAAGTACACCGACGACGTCAGCGGACGCTACACTAACTTCGCTGCGGACGGTACGCGCCAGCAGGACGAGTACAGTTACTACATCAAAGACCTCAAGGTCGGCGATGCACCGCAGACCCAGCTTGCGCTGGGCGTGTCGGTATTTCCGGTGGAAGGCCTGCGCTCACAGCTGGTCTACAAGTTCTACGCAAGCCACTATTCCGACTGGAATCCGTTTAGCCGCACGGATGCCGGTGACCGCGCTCAAAGCTGGCAGCTTCCCAACGCTGGCGTCATGGACCTGCACTTGGGCTACAACCTGCCGGTTCGTTTAGCCGGTGCCAAGCTTCGCTTGGACGGTCACGTGTTTAACCTGCTTGACTCGACGTACATCATGGAAGCAACCGACAACAGCCGGTTTAACGCACTCAAGATCGACGGTGAGCTCGTTGATCCGCACGGCGCTGCTTCTGCGGAAGTCTTTTACGGATTGCCGCGTCGCATGAACGTCTCGCTCAGCGTCGTATTCTAACGACCACGAGCAAAACGGTAACGCAAGAAAGGGCTGTCGCACCGACGGTGCGGCAGCCCTTTCTTTTACATTCTCCTCCTTAAAAACGCGAATCTACGTGAATACATTCTTTCTGCTTTCGGCTATTCTAGCGCTAACATCGTGTCAGCTCGGCCAAGACAATAACGAACAGGCCACCTCCCAACCCCTCGTCTTTGATCGCTCCTACGCTCATTTAAAAGACCAAACACATCTCCAATTGGCCTTCGGTTCATGCTTGAACCAGGAAGAGGATGCGCCGATTTTTGCCGCGATTAAACGCGCCCAACCCGACCTTTTTCTCATGGTGGGCGACAATACCTACGCCGACATTTATCGAGACGATGTGACGCGTATGCGCGTGGCATACACCGAGTTGGGCAGCCTATTGGCTTCTCAAGGCCTGTCGTTTCCCATCGAGGCCGTCTGGGACGATCACGACTACGGCACCAACGACGGGGGCCGCGACTGGAAGCACAAAGAAATCGCAGAGCAACTCTTTCTAGACTTTTGGCAGGTTCCGCCAGGCGACGAACGCCACCAACGACCCGGTATATACTTTCAGCAGCAGCTATCGCTAGACGGAGCACTCGTTCAGATCATCTACCTCGATACGCGCTATTTTCGCTCGGACCTGAAGGAGACCGACAGCAGAGAACCCGGCAAAGAGCGCTACGTGCCCACCGACGACCGGGATGCCACGATGCTAGGGTCAGAACAGTGGACGTGGCTCGAAGCCCAGCTAGCGACTCCAGCGGACTATCGCATCTTGGTGTCTTCCGTGCAGTTTATCGCCGTTGGTCACGGCTGGGAGGGGTGGAAGAACATGCCGAGCGAACGACAGCGTCTGCTCGACCTGTTAGACGAGTATGCCATTGAAGACCTCGTCGTTCTATCCGGAGACCGACATCGCGGTGCGCTCTACTCGGCCGAAACGAATGGAGGAAGACGCCTCTTGGAAGTCACGTCTAGTCCGCTTAATAGAGGCGTTTTACGCGAAGAGGAGGACGGACCATTTCGCATAGGATCCACTTTCACCCAAAACAACTTTGGCGTCATCTCCATCGATACCCAAACGGGACATATAACTCTCTCGCTCAACGATATAGACGGCCTGTTGCTCAACCAAGAAATCGTCCGACGCGGAGATTAGAACACCCGTTGAAGTAAATGAGACCGCGTGCCGATAACATACATGAGGGCTCTAATAGCCCCTTTGGCAGAAAGCATACTATGGATTCTATAAGCGGTTCGACCGAATCACTCGTCAATCTGGGCACGAGCATGCAGGACGCCCAGCTCAAAAACGCGCTGTCTGTGCGCACGTTCAAAAAGGGACTTGATGCGCAGTCCAAAGCCGCTATCAGCCTAATCGAGTCTATCCCCCCCGTCGCGCCCAACACGGCGCAGACCGGCCAACAGATCGATTTGATGGCCTAAAAGTCACCACCATCTTCCGCTCAGCGCGTCATGTGGCCTTCTACGTAGCGTTTGAGCATTTCTCGGCTGATGCGCCACGTGTCACCGAACTGAATCGCTCCCGGCAGTTTTCCCATCTCAATCCAACGATAGATCGTCGCTCGCCCTACGTTGAGCAACTCCTGAGCTTGACGCACGGTGAGAAAATCGGGGTATCGGTCCCAGCACGCTAGATCTTTTTTCATAATCTCTACCCTTAAAAACCTCTGTTATTGCCCGTTTGACGCGCTCAAATACCTCCTAAAGCCGTTTGCTTCTCATCGTTCGTCCGCGAAGGCCCGTAAGTGTCTAATCGCGTTAGAAGCGATATGAGCGCCCTCTATGCGCATACCCAAATGGGTAAATTGACCCATATATGATAATAAATGATAACATTTAGCGCAGCTTATTTTTTAAAATTCATACTCTATTCGCGCGCACGAGCGCGCACGTTCTATTATATAGGCGAAAATAAGGGATATGGAGGCGGATCTTACTCCATCCTATACAGGTGCGCTTCCTATCGGCTGTCTGCCCGCGATAGATGACTGGCCCGCCTTGCCGACTCTTCGCGTCGTGCTCCCGCGTGCTCCCACGCAATCCCCACAGCGCGTTTGCGCATTGGGTCACGGGCGCGTATCGTCTATGGCGTTCTCCCAGAAGCCCAATCTTCGTGCGTATCGAAAGCGCATGAGTCCATTTGGAAAGACAGAACATGCGCTTTTATCTCATTCTATTGATGTTTGCAAGCACGGCACACGCCAGCGATTCGACCATACAAACAGCCCACGCACTCGCCCTGTATGGGGCGCCGCGCTACGGCGCCAACTTTAAGCACTTTGACTATGTCAATCCCGAAGCGCCTAAAGGTGGCACTATACGCCTGGCCGCCATCGGAACCTATGACAACTTGAATCCCTTTGTATTGAAGGGGGTTTCCGCCGCTGGGTCCCTGCTAATTTACAACCGCCTGTGCACCAAATCACAGGACGAGCCTTTCACCGAGTACGGCCAGCTTGCCGCACGTATGCACATGCCCGAAGACCGTTCCTGGGTTCTATTTGAACTCCGCGAAGAAGCGCGCTGGCACGATGGGGAACCCGTTACTGCTGAAGACGTCGTTTTTAGTTTTAACGCCCTCGTAGAATGGGGCATCCCATT
>CALDFW010000160.1 GCA_937942165.1 uncultured bacterium
TGTGAGTATTATGAACGCGGTTTAGTTGCTCCCGGCGTCGACTGCAATGATCCACCTCCCTATCTCAACGCGCTTGGGGATCCGCTCGACGCGGAAGGGTATGTTCACCTATCGTCGTTGCCGGGTATGGGATACGATATAAACTGGGACTATATAAGAGACCATCAGATATAGAGAATCTGGTGAGCTGCTGTCGTACGAGATTAAATAGAACGGGGTAAGAGAGCGCTGTTTGCAGCGTTTGAAGGTGTATACTATGGCACGTATTGGTCTTATAGGTTTTGGCTATTTGGGATCGTTTGTATATGAGCAGATGACCACGCGTCCCGAGTTGGGTTTGGATGTGGCGTTTGTTTACAATCGGTCTGCAGAGCGTTTAAAGGGCGTCTCTCCGGAGCACGTTTTGGATGATTTGCACTCTTTTGCAGAGCGCGAACCGGACCTTGTCGTCGAATTGGCTCATCCTGACATCAGCCGCGAACACGGCGGCGCTTTTCTATCCCGCGCAGACTATATGCCGCTCTCGCTCACCTGTTTAGCGGATGCCGATCTGGAGCGATCCTTGTTAGATACAGCAGGGCGCAGCGGCACGCGTCTGTGCGTGCCACACGGTGCGGTGATCGGTTTGGACGCCCTCAGCGAGGGACGCGAGATGTGGGATGAGGTATCCATTACGATGAAGAAGCCGCCGCGCAGCATCGATTTTTCCGACTGTGAGAACTATTGTGCGGAGGACATAGAAGAGGAAACGGTCCTCTACGACGGCCCCACTCGTGGCGTATGCGCGCTCTTTCCGCGCAACGTAAACTCGCACGCCGCTACGGCGATGGCGGGCGTCGGATTTGAGCGCACGCGCTCCGTGCTCGTGGCCGCTCCTGCCCTCGACGTATCCGTTATTGAGCTGAGTGCGCGCGGCCAGGGCGTGGAAATTGATATCCGTCGGGCCAACCCCATGCAGGGCGTGAGCGGTGTGCTGACCTTACTGTCCAGCTTGGCCAGCATCGGTCGATCTAGTAATACTCGGGATCCGCTCTTTATTTGCTAACGTTGAATTAGACTCGGTAGAATATGCCATGGACGTAGGACCAGACTTGCTGAAGCTAGAAGATGGCCGTGCGGTGACGGCGCTAAATTGGTCTCAGCGTCGCGCCGAACTAAGCGATATAATCGTGCCTTCTGAATACGGCGGTATGCCGCCGTTAGGTCGAGTCGGTGAGCCGGTCCTTTTTTGTTCCGTAAGCGTGCGTGCCTGGGATGGGGTTGTGTATGAAACGTACGAAGTGCGCACGACGTTTGCAGATGGAAAAGAGCACCGTATAGAGCTATCCCTCTGGATTCCTCCGGGTGAAGGCCCTTTCCCCGTTATGCTATATGGCGATGGCTGCTGGTATATGCTGCGTGAAGAAACCGTACGTCACGCGTTAGAACGCGGCAATATAGTTGCGGCTTTTGATCGAACGGCGGCGGCGGCGGATAACAGCGTGCGCTACCGGGAGACCGGCCTGTATCGCCTGTATCCAGAGGCCTCTTTTGGCGCGCTGTCGGCCTGGGCTTGGGCCTATCACCGCTGCGTTGATGCGCTTCTACAGATGCCCAACGTGCGCGCAGATGCGATCGCCATCAGCGGACATTCGCGCGGTGGGAAAACCGTCCTACTCGCAGGAGCTACCGACGAGCGAATTGCGCTGGTAAACCCCAATAACTCTGGTATCGGCGGAGCGGGTTTAAATCGCTGGAAAGCCGACGGGTCCGAAACCGTCGACAGCTTTTTTCACTCGGGCAATATCTTTTGGTTTGGCGATTCCTTTGCCGAGTATAGACATCGCGACGGCCAGCTCCCTTATGACCAGCACTTCCTGCTCGCGATGGTGGCGCCGCGTCCTCTGCTGCTGACAGAAGCCTACGAGGATTACGCCACCAACCCACCGGGCACCTATGCCGCCTGTCAGGCGACTCAGCCGATCTATGCACTGCTGGACCATCCTGCGCATATTGGATGGTCCTTCCGCGAAGGGGGACACGCGCACAGCGCAGCGGATTTTCTCGCACTGCTGGACTTTATGGACGTGCATCTGCATAAGCGCACGGTGTCGCGCGACTTCCAGCGCGCTCTTTTTCCCGATATCGATTCTGTCCTGCATCCGGTGCTGGATTAATCTATCTGTGTAATAGGACGGCGCGCCAAGAATTCTACTGTGAATGGGATACAGGGTGATCGGTTTTTTTTGTTCGCGTACTATGGCTGGAGTAGCCCGTGCTTGCGCAGTACTTCCTCCATATGGGCGCGCTGTATGGGTTTCACCAGAAAGTCGTTCATACCCGCCTGTATGCACTTTGTGCGATTAGACTCTAATCCATTCGCGGTGCACGCAATAATAACCGATGGATTTCGCTCTGTGCCGGCCGCTTTTTCTCGTTCGCGAATCTGCTCAGTTGCCTCATACCCATCCATAACGGGCATTTGGCAGTCCATTATGATTAATTCATAGTCTGTTTTTGACGATTTTCCTACGGCTTGTTCTCCGTTGAGAGCCGTTTCCGTTTCGAAGCCAAGTCGCTTCATTACACCCACCACAACCATGCTGTTTATAGGGTTGTCATCCACCACGAGAGCCCTGAGAGTCCGCGTGGTGTCTAGTGAAATGGGCGCGTCGGGCGAGAGGATGTCTCCTGCTGCCTCTGTGGTCTGTGCGCGCGGCAGATCGAGCGTGAAGTGGAACGTTGCTCCACTACCTTCATCGCTGTCGACGTCGAGTGTCCCCCCCATTTTTTCAATGATTCTCTGGCTTATGCTAAGTCCTATTCCCAGGCCGCTGTGTCGGCGTGTATCCGACAAATCGTTCTGGATAAACGCTTTAAATAGGAGCTGCTGCTTTTCTTGGCTGATCCCAGGTCCGTCGTCTCGAACGACAAAGCGTATGCGCGCAGTGTCTGAAATGGACGCGACTTCTTTGGCTTCGACTTCTATTTGGCCCCCTTCGGAAAAGCGAATGGCATTATCGATCAACCGGGTGAGAATCTGCCTTAGCTTTTCCCGGTCCGTGACGATATGAAGCGCGTCGAAATTAGCGATGGGACAGTTGATCTGTGCGCTGTGTGCACGCGCCTGTGATTCCATATCACGGCTAATCGACGCTAGCTCTGTGCGGAGTTCAAACGGTTCATTTGTCAAGATGAGATTGCCGTTGTCTATCTCGACCATATTGACGACGTCGTTGACTGTACGGGTCATATTTAATGCGTTGCGCTGTATGAGTTCGATTTGCTCGGCATCTTCTCGGCTTAACGGGCTTGTTTGTAGGGCTTCACTCAGACCGACGATTCCGTTGAGGGGCGTGCGGAGTTCGTGGCTGATATTGGCTAAAACGGCGTCTTTTATATCGTGAGCCGCCTGTACTTCTATGTGCAATTGCTGAACCTTTATCAGCTTATACAGCGTAAGTGTGATCGCCAGACTCAGGATCAGATTGAGGTAAAAGAGCCCGTCCAACTCCGTGGGTGTATGGGCCGCTATAATCCATTCACCGTTGGGTAGCAATACGGAAACGCTGGCGGTGGCTATATCGAATATGCGCTCGTCGCCAAAGAACACGTCTCCTTGGGCGCCCAAGCCGTGCCGACCGCGCAGCGCGAAGCGCGTGCCGTCTTGCAGGGAATCCAATGCGGCTGCCTGATACATGGTTGGGACATCAATCAATACGGTGGCTAATCCCCAAAAATCATCGGGCACTTCGCCAAGCCAATCCGTCGCGTCCGGCATATCGCGCTGGCGCATATACTGTTCATAGTCAAAATCGCCGGGCTCGGTAAAGATGGCTAAACGCGCGATAAAAGCATCGCCTCCCTGCTTTAAGGTCAGGGGACCTGCGACGATTATTCTGCGCGCTTGGATAGTGCGCAATGTTTGGTCTCGCCGGTTGGGGTCCAACAAGAGGTCGTGTCCGATGGCGGCTCTGTTGCGCTCCTCATTTGTCAGGTAACTAACGACGGCTTGCGGTGCCAACTGGATGGACAGAAGTCCCTTAGTACGCGCTGTTAGCGCGTTGGTAAGCTGCACGAAATCACGCTTAAACTGAGCTTCTTGTTCGGGATCCTGCAGAGACATTTTCAGGTGCATTTTGACGAAGGCCTCTAGAGAATAGGCCGGTCCAAGGCGTTCGTTAAAGGCCTGTTCAATTCTACTTTTTAGTCCGTAAAGACGTTCTCTTGTAAGCGTTTCCGCATCCTTTTCTATCCGTTGGAAGTCGATTCTCACAATCGCTAATGTGAGCAATAGACCCATCAAGAGAACGATGTTTGGGATATACGGCGATAGGCTACTAGTGAGGCGAGAAAAGAGGTTGTCCATTTTTGAGTCACGCATTGGTCAGGGTTCCATCTCGCGAGTCAGTAAGGCTGTGACTACTTGGCATAGTTAAGCAACATACCTAGAGCCGAAACGCGGCGCGCCGGCTCTCCGTTCTCGCGTCTGTTGTAGCTGGAGAGTGCATATAGTTCGACCCCAGGCATAAGCTGGTAGAACCATCCAACAGATCCACCTGATCCGTGCAAATAGGACTGTTCTTGTGCGGAAGCGCGTCCAAGCGCGAGTGCCCAACGGCTCATGTTGCGTTTGTAGACGAGCGTCAGCGCATAGTGTAGCTGAAGCGGATCTAATTCCGATCTTTCACTGCTGGCCTTATAGTCAATGCGCTCGATGGAGGTGCTTATAGTCAGTGGCATTGCTGGGGACCAGCGGCCCCACGCTCTTACGGCCTTCCCAGCGCGGAGGCTTTTGGCAGTAGGGTGACTGGTGCTCATGCTCAAAAACTGCAGGCCGACGTCCACTGAACCAACTCGCTGCTGAACGCCCAAATTAATGTCATGTGCGTCGGCATTGGTATCGTCTATTACAACGGCTGCCGAGAGCGTGAGCGTTTCCCATAGCTGTGCACTGTTCCACTGAACCATGTTTTTGGTAAAACCCCAGGTCAGATCGGAGAAGCCAACCGTTGGTCCGTCGAAGCCACGCGCGGAAGCTGAGGTATCCCAAAACGGATCTAACGCCATGCCCGCTGCCTTATACGGCGTCGATCCTACGCCTACAGATAGGTCCCCCCACGCTCCTTTTAAGCCGGCTTGGTAGATGATTGTGCTCAAGGCGCCGCGGGCGAATATCTCGTCGTTATGGGCGCGTAAGATATACTTGAAATAGGCGGTCTTATTGTCTCGGGTACGCGTCCCTCTAAGCCCCAGAACAGATGCATTGTTGCGGAAACCGATGCCCTTGTGGTCGTCTTGCTCAAGACAGTATTGAGCGCCACAGCGCGGGTCATCAATGGCGTTCAATGAACCTCTAAAGTTGCCAAAGAGAACAATGGTTTGTTCGTCAGCTCGTATGCTTGTTGCAAGAACGAGCGCTGTAAGGCCGAGAACGCATACGTACTTCATAGAGTCTGTCTCTCGCAGAGGGTAAAATACAATCAATAGTCGCTCATACTTTTCGTCATGTATGAGCAGCTGTTTAATATAATCGTAAAATAATCGGAGGGTGTGCTATTTCTGTCGTTGGTTCAGAGTGAGGGTTCCGGCTATTATGCGCTGGAGTGTTTCCACGTAGATCCTGTGCTCGAGGGGCAGGATGCGATTTTGCAGTTCTTCGGGTGATTCACCAGGACATACAGGCGTGCGCTCTTGAGCCAGTATTTGACCCCGATCGTACTCGTTGTCAATTAGATGGACCGTTGCACCGCTCTCCGTCTCACCGGCAGCGAGCACGGCTTCGTGCACGCGCAGGCCGTACATGCCGCGACCGCCAAATTTGGGTAGGAGAGATGGGTGAACGTTGAGGATGCGACCACGATAGGCCCCTAACGTCTTAGTCCCAAGCTTTTTCATATAACCCGTTAGGCATACGATTTCTACTCCCCGTTGTTGAAGAACGTCGAGAATAGCTGCGTCGAGTTCGGTTGCAGTCGGGTGTGTAGCGCTGCTCAGATGGTAGAAGGGTACTCCGAACTGCTCGGCCCGTATGCGAACGCCGGCCCGCGAGTTATTGCTGATAAGCACGTGCGCTTGGGCATGCAGCACGCCCTGTCGACAGGCCTCGAAAATGGCCTGGGCGTTTGAGCCCTCGTGCGAGGCCAACAGTCCTAGACGTAGAGGGCGCATGCTTGATATAGCACTAGACTAAGAAGATTTGATCGCTGGTTGATGTCGGCGGATGCCGTATACATTAGAAGTCAAACTCTTCGATATTGTCCTTGTCAAATTGCATGGGGGCGCCCAGTAGAACTTGGTCGTCGAGCACGGTTACCTCACCCAATCGTCCGGCTGTCAGCGATGCTCCCAGCGTATCGTTGCGCACGGCGGCTACGGCAGCCTGCACGGTTAGATATCCCAGATCGACGGGGTTCCACAGCAAGACGGTTTCTACGGTCCCATCGCGCACGTATTCCTTCATGCCGTTGGGGGTAGCTAGGCCGACAACGGCGACCTCGCCGGATCGACCGGCGTCTCGTATAGCCGCCGCCGCGCCGGGAAATGCAACGGAGGTGATGCCCCACACGCCACGGATTGTGGGATGGGCTTTCAATAAGTCCTGTGAGACTTGATATGCGAGCTGCTGATCTTCTTCGGACGGACGCACTGCGACGATCTGTAGGCCGGGGAAGGCAGAGGCGATGCGTTTGTTCATCCACTCCATCCAGATATTCTGATTGGCTGCTGTCAGGGAGCCGGTGACGATAGCCACGTCGCCCTCTGGCCCAATTTGCTCGGCCATGATATTGACCAGCTCGCTGCCGATGTCCTCATAGGTGGCTTGGTTGACGAAATAGTGCCGGCTTTCTCCAGCCGAATCGGCATCCCATGTCAGCACTTTGATGCGCTGCTGCATCGCGCGTCTCAATGTGGGTGATAATGCGTTGGGATCGTTGGGAGCAACGGCGATTGCATCGAGGCCCATTGCCATCCAGGTGTCTAGCATCTCGGCCTGCTTGCCCACGTCGTTATTGAGCGGACCGTCGTATACGAGCTCAACACCGAGCTCGGCTGCGGCCGCACGAGCCCCTTTCTCGCAGGCGTTAAAGTAGTCAATGCCGACGAGCTTGGGCATCATACCGATACGTATTTTCTGTGTCTGCTCTTCTTGGGACGCACAGCTGCACAGGAAGAGCAGTGCTCCGCATATAATCCATTTTGACAACGCCTGCCTCCTTATTATTACGTGAAAAAAGTCAATGCGCTGTTCCGCGATCTGTCAAGCGATGGTTGAGTGCTGCGGCAGCGATGAGGATAACGCCGGCGATAATGGCTTGCCAAACGGATGGCACGCCTGCGAGACTGGCACCGTTGCGCACGACGCCGAGAATGAGGACGCCCAGCAGCGTACCGACCAGGCTCGCGCGGCCTCCGGTTATAGAGGTGCCCCCCAGAACGACGGCGGTGATCACTTCTAATTCGAGGCCTGTGCCGGCGTCGGCACGTGCGGTCGAAACGCGCGCGGTATACACGATGCCGGCCAAGGCGCAGAGCAGGCCCATCGCTGCATACGCGGACAGCAATATGCGCTTAACGGGTAGGGTTGCCGCGCGTGCGGCTCGGCTATTGTCGCCGATTGCGCGCAGGTAGCGCCCGTAGCCGGTGCGCTCTAAAACTACCCAACTGGTCGTATATACGATGCACCAAATCCACAGCTGTGTTGGAATGGAGGCTGTGGTTCCCTGACCAATCCAGTCGAAGATCGGCGCGAAGTCCGAGACGGGTTGAGCCTGACTTATGGTCATAGCCAGGCCTCGAAAGAGCGCCATGGTCGCGAGCGTAACGACTAAGGGTGGGAGCGCAAAGTGGGCAATCAGAGCGCCATTGAACAGTCCGCCCAAGAGGCCGGTAGCGAACGCTATAGCTATTCCGGAAGCAGGATCCCAAGCAAGGCTCGCGTAGCCTAGTGCAATACTTGTCAGTCCCAGCAGCGAGCCCACGGATAGATCAATGCCGCTCGTGGCAATAATGCAGGTCATGGCGCAGGCGATGATACCAACTTCGGCTAGGTGGCGCGTCAGGCCGAGGAGATTGCCCGTGCGCAGGAAATAGGGTGAAAGCACGCTCATAGCGGCGACTAGGATGATGAGCGTTAATAAGAGGCCACTTTCTCGTTTCACCGTCGCTCCTCTCGTTTTTCCAAGACGAGGGTGGACAAGATGACAACCCCAAGAAAGAGGTCTTCCCAGTAGGCGGGCACGTGCAGTAAGACCAGCGCGTTTGCCAGTTGACCGATTAGCAATACGCCGAGGGCTATACCCGCCGCGCTGCCGCGTCCGCCGGCAATGTGCACGCCACCAATAACAGCAGCGGCAATAGCCTGAAGCTCAAAGCCCGTCCCCATATTGGTTTGCACCTGACCAAAGCGTGCGGCTTGTAGCAGGCCGGCCAAGCCGATGAGCAGTCCGCAAAGAGCAAATGCCCACGGCAATACCGCGCGCTCAGTGATGCCGACGTAGCGAGCGGCTCGTGGAGCGCTTCCCACTGCATACATCCGCCGCCCAAAACGGCTATAGCGGAGCAATATCCACATGGCTAACCACGTGCTCAAGGCGAGCCATAAGAGCAGTGGAATGCCGACAGGCGTGCTGTGGGCCAGAGCGCGTAGCCCGTCTGAGAGACCGAGGATCCAGCGTCCGCCGCTCCATTCGATAATGAGTCCGCGGTATATAGCCATGGTCCCTAGGGTTACGACAATGGCGTGGACCCTGCTGCGCGTTGCGATCCAGCCGTTCAGCCAACCCCCAGTCGCTCCAGCCGCAAGTGCGATGCTCGCAGTATATACGGGAGAGAGACCTGCTCTATCCGCTAGGCCAGCTAAAATGGCACTCAGGCCGAGCAGCGACCCGATGGAAATATCAATTGACCCAGCGATAATGACGCAGCCTACCGCGAGGGCACCGATCAGCAAGACGGCGTTGTTGAGCAGCACATCTAGCGCGTTTTGCAGCGCATCGGGTGCCAGATAGGCACTGATGGCAGCGAGGGATACGTTGATGATGCACAGGGTGAGTAGGCGCCAGGGAATGGAGCGATGCACAGAGGAGATCGATTCCTCCGTTTTTTTCAGACGGGGAAGAGCGCGCTCTACGATCTCCTCGCGCTGTGCGCTGACAGCCGGCCATTCCCCAACGAGCGCTCCCTCGCGCATGGTGCCCACTCGATCGGAAAGCGACAGGATTTCCTCCAGGTCCGCGCTGGCAAATAAGATCGTCATGCCTCTGTTTGCTCGTGCGCGCAGGTGTGCGTGTATTTCCGCCTTGGCTGCTACGTCTACGCCTTGCGTGGGTTCCTCGATAAGGAGAACGTCCGGATCGCGCAGCAGACCGCGGCCAAGCAGCACTTTCTGCTGATTTCCGCCCGATAGCTGTCCTATGGGCTGGTTGGGATTCAGCGTGCGCACGTGCAGCGTGTCGATGGCTTCGGAAACTGCGCGATCTTCCCTATCGCGCCGCAGCCAGCCGACGCTCTCTGAGCCAATCGCCATATTTTCTCCGCTACTCAACGCGTAGAAAATGCCCTGCGTGCGTCGGTCGCCCGGAACGTAGACGAGACCTTTGATGCGGCGTTCTATGGCCGTCTGTTTGCCGAGATTATGCCCGCGTAAAAAGAGGTCGCCGCTGGCCGGGCGGAGTCCTGCCAGCGCCTGGCATAGCGCATCGTGTCCAGCGCCGACCAATCCGTAGAGGCCGTATATCTCTCCCTTTTGCAGTCGGATGTTTACGTCTGAGCAGGCCCCATCTGAGGAACTGAAGTTGCGCACGTTTAGCGTAGTCTCGTCGACTTGCACCCTCGGCCTCTGTCGTGCTGCTGTGGAGACGGGGCGACCGACCATGGTGGCAACGAGTGTGGTGCGGTCGGTTTCCTCCGCATGGCCTAGCCATACGCGTTCGCCATCGCGCAGGACGGCAATGCGATCAGCCAGTGAGAAAACTTCTTCCAGGCGGTGGCTCACAAATAGGACGGCACCTCCGTTTTCGGCATAGGTGCGCACGGACGCCAATAGCTGCTCTGCCTCGTGCTGAGGGAGCGCGGCTGTGGGTTCGTCTAGAACGAGCAGGGCGGGTTTGTCAGCCAGGGCAAAGGCGAGTTCAACTAGCTGTTTTTCGACTGCGTTGAGTCCACCTGCGCGGCGCTTTACGTCCACGAACGGGGCTAGCGAGGCGCCGTCTGACCGAGCTCTGTCTTCTACGGCAGGCCAGTTGATCATCCACGAACGTCTGAGTGTATAATCGACGCGCAGTGCGCGATTTTCAGCTAGGCTGAGATCGGGTAGTAAATGGCTGTGCTGATGCACTACGCTGACACCTGCAGCCCGGGCGCTCCGCGGCTCGGAAATGTCAACCTGCTTACCGTCTATATATAGTTCGCCACTATCAGGTGCTGTCATTCCAGCGATGATTTCGATGAGCGTAGATTTGCCCGCTCCATTCTCGCCTACCAGCGCGAGTATTTCTCCCGCATGGATCGATAGGTCAATATGGCTCAGTGCAGCCGTGCCAGCGTATGATTTGTCTATGCCTGAAAGCTGTAAAAAGGCCATGGGTTTTGTCTTGATAGACGAATTGCAAAGGAGTGCTTGAACTGCTGCAGCACTCTAGCTATGTTTGACGGCGGCGAGTGACAGACTGGATCGCACGCCGCATTGAGCGCCCCCGCTGCCACGAGCCGCAGGGGCGCCTCTGTATGCGCGGACGAAGGCACGTGGATTGCGCGGCGCATACGTGCTGTAAGCTATGAAAAAGTAGCATGTCCAACCACCGGTCTACGCATTCAAAGACGCGCCGTTCAAGCGCGTCGAATACAGCGAGAAAGGACGATATAATCGTGGCCAATTACGACGAAGCGCAGGTGCCTTCTTACCAACTGCCCGATGTGCTGACGTGTTTGGATGGGACTGCCGTTGTCGATGCGCAAACGTGGACGGATCGACGCCGCGGCGAACTGCTCGAGCTATTCAGCGAGCACGTTTACGGCGCGGTGCCTGCAGGTGGGCCGATCGTGGACTTTGAAGTCGTCGAAGAGGGGGTAGCCCTCGAGGGACGAGCTCTGCGCCGTCAGGTGGTTCTTCGCTTTGGCGATAGCGGACCGCAAATGGAACTTCTGCTCTTTTTGCCTGCTGGTGTTAGCGCCCCCGTGCCGCTCTTTTTGGGGCTGAATTTTTGGGGTAACCACAGCGTGCACGCCGATTCGGCCATTCGCTTATCCACCCAGTGGTTCCGCGGGGAAAAAGATTACATCGTCGATAATAGGGCGACCGAAGCGTCGCGTGGAACGAACAGCGGCCAGTGGGATATCGAAGCCGTTATTGCGCGTGGTTACGGACTCGCTACCGCCTACTACGGCGACCTTGATCCGGACTACGACGATGGCTATGCCAACGGAATTCATCCGCTCTTTTACCGGCCGGGTCAGACCGAACCCGACGAAAATCAGTGGGGAGCTATTGGCGCTTGGTCTTGGGGACTGAGCCGGGCGCTCGACTATTGCGAGGGCGATGAGGCCATTGACGATCGTCGCGTAGCGGTCTTAGGTCATTCGCGTTTAGGCAAGACGGCGCTGTGGGCCGGCGCCTGCGACGAGCGCTTTGCCCTCGTTATATCCAACGAGTCGGGATGCGGCGGTGCCGCGCTGTCGCGCCGCTGCTATGGCGAGACCGTCGAGCGGATTAATCGCGTATTCCCTCATTGGTTTTGTACGAATTTTCGTCGCTACAGCGATCGCGAAAACGAACTGCCGATAGATCAGCACATGCTGATTGCGCTGGCGGCTCCCAGGCCCATATACGTTGCAAGTGCGGTGGAAGACCAGTGGTGCGATCCACGCGGCGAGTTTCTCAGTGCGCTGCACGCCGATCCGGTCTATCGCTTGCTGTGCGATGACGGGTTGCCGGCCGACGCTATGCCGCCGATTGATGTGGCTAGCATGGGGCGCATCGGCTATCATGTGCGTTCCGGAGGACACGATGTAACGGAGTTAGACTGGCGCTATTTTCTGGACTTTGCCGATCGTCATTTGGGTTCTTCAGGTGCCGATGACGAATAGCGATCGGCAGGAACGGAGCCTGCTATGCGCTTAGAGATCTTGGGTTCGGGCGGAGCGCTGAGCACGCCGCGTGCCCTGTGTGCATGCGCCCTGTGTCAGCAGGCCCGTCAGTGCGGTGTTCCGTATAGTCGCAGCGGGCCGAGTGTGTTCGTGCACGGCCCCGATCTGATTATCGATACGCCCGAAGACGTTGTGTCGTCGCTTGCGCGTTCGAGCGTTGAGCATATTGCTGCAGGGACCTATTCGCACTGGCATCCCGATCACGTGCTCGGCCTGCGGCTGTGGGAATCGCTCAACGGAGACTATCTGGGCTGGCCCGCGCAGAATAGGAAAACGCCGATCTATTTGCCCGACCGCGTGGCCCGCGATATCGATGAGAAGCTCGGCGTATGGGAAAGCTTCGAGTTTATGCAGCGCCGCGGTCTGGTTGAGATCGTCGAACTCGGCGAGGGAGAGAGATTTCAGGTCGGTGCGTATTGCGTCACGCCGTTGGCGCTGGCAGAGGAATACGTGTTTGCGCAGCTGATCGAAGGGCAGGGGCGTCGCGTCTTTGTTGCGGCCGATGAACTCTTTGGCTGGTGGCCGCCTGATGACTTGGGACATTTGGACGTGGCCGTACTGCCCATTGGCGTAGTCGAGTTCGATTTGCTGAGCGGAGCGCGGCACTATCCTGCAGACCATCCAGTGCTGGCGCGCGAAGCGACCGTGGAACAAACGCTGGCGGTGGTGCGCCAGCTTGATGTCGATCGCGTCGTATTGACCCACATCAGCGAGGCGGACCAGGTCGGCTACGATGAGGCACTGCAGCTACAGGAGCAGTGGCAAGCGGAGGGCTTGCCTGTTTCAATGGCCTATGACGGTCTGTTGATCGAAGTCTGAGCGCGACTTGCCCGGCGGGGCTGTTGGCTGCTTTTTCTCGCTCAGATGGCTGAGTGCGGTGTGATGTATAGAGCGAATAGCGTTCTACATAGAGACGAATACGCGAGCTATTTCAGCGAATAGAGCGCAGTAGGAGCGATACGCATGATCGACTACAATGCCGAAGACCGAACGTTTGACTGTCCGCCCTCGCTCAACGATGAGCAGGTCGTGGACTTTTGTCGCGACGGCTATTTGCTGCTGCGCGGCATCGTCCCCGACGAGACCAATCGACGCACTCTCGACTGGCTCAACGGCGAACGGCCCGCCGAGCCCGTTGCGATTCCGCCGGGCATGACCGCCGACGATTTACAGCGCATTCGCGACAGCCACGAGCCATCGTCGATTTTCCTCGAAGAGTGGTTCTTGCGCGACGTATTGCTTAACGAGCAGCTCGTGGGCGTGATGAGATCGCTGCTAGGGCGCTCCGTGCAACTGCCGGTATTGGCCAGCCATCACGGCACGCAGTGTCCGCAGCCAGCCCAGGGTTGGCACCACGATGCCGACCGCGTTTTTGGCCCCGAGTTGAACTTTGTTGAGGTGTTTTACTTTCCACAGGATACGCCGATCGAACTTGGCCCCACCGAACTGGTGCCTGGGACGCATATGCGCCACACGCCGCGGCGCGCCGAAGAGGGAGGCCTTTTTTCCGACGGTCCGGCCGGCACGTTGGGCATTCACCATCAGAGCATCTTACATCGGCGTGGTGCATCTACGGCGAGCGGCATGCGCCACATGCTCAAATACAACTACTGGCGTACTAAGCCTCCTCAGCGTGACTGGATCCATCAGTGCGAATTTGACGAGCGCACGGCGCATTTTGGCGGCCACGAACAGGCACGCTATGCAGCGCATATGTACTACTGGCTGTGCGGACGCGGCGATGCGTTTCGCACGCACGGCGGTCAGGCATGGCCCTGGCGCTCGGCCAACCAGATTGGTCCTTCGCCGGGATTTGCACCCTCTGCGGGCTATCGGCCGGACTGGTCGGGATCTCGTCCCGACGGTTACGCCCCCTAACTAGTTGCGATCTATCACCCCACGTAATACGGAGCTTTGATATGTCTTTTAACGTTAGTCAGCAACAGATCGAACAATTTCGCGCCGACGGTTATTTGCTCGTCGAGGGTTTATATAATGCCGAGGAAATGGAGCTGTTATTAAACATTGGCAAGACCGACACAGAGAAAAACGAAATGGTGCACGCGCCGCGCGACGCGCAGGGCCGCGAGAGTAAACTGTGGTTGGCCTCAGATACGGACCGCAGCGATATATATAATGCGATCTGCCACGGACGGCGCATGGTGGATACGATGGAGGCACTCATGGACGACGAGGTGTATCTGTACCATTACAAGATGATGGTTAAAGAGCCTCGGGTTGGCGGCGCTTGGGAGTGGCACCAGGACTACGGGTATTGGTATAACAACGGAGCGCTCTATCCGGATATGGCCTCCTGTATGATCGCGGTCGATCGGGCCCATCCGGGCAACGGTTGTTTACAGGTGCTCAGAGGGTCGCACAGAATTGGGCGGATAGAGCACGGACGCTACGGAACGCAGACCGGTGCGCACCCGGAGCGCGTGGCCTTGGCAGAGCAGCATCTGGAGCGAGTCCATTGCGAGATGAATCCAGGCTCGGCCCTATTTTTTCACGCGAATCTGCTGCACTGTTCCGATGCAAACGAGAGCGAAGACCCGCGCTGGTCCCTCATATGTTGCTACAATACGAGACACAATCCCTGTGACGACAAACCTGGACATCCGAGCTATCAACCGTTGGAAAAGTGGGACGACGGGCGCGTGGTCGAAATGGGTCGACAGCAGTACCAAGCCATGCAGGATGAGGGATGAGCTTGAAACGGGCTGCGTGTTCGCGCGGGCATTCATCTGTTATTTCGCCGTGTACGGCCGGTTGTCGTGCAGCGTATACACACGCTCAGGCTTACTTAACAATAAACCGTTTGGAATAGGCCGATATGGATCCTACAGAATTGCCCTCGCGCATACGCGTTGATCCCACACCTGTACCGGACTCTGTTTTTGTCGCTTCAGGTGCGCGTGTAATGGGCGACGTGCGCCTCGGCACAGAATGCTCTATTTGGTACAATGCAGTCGTGCGCGGCGATATCAATCACATTGAAATAGGGGCGCGTAGCAATATACAGGACGGCTGTATTGTGCATGTTACGAACGCGCAGCCCTGCGTAGTTGGAGCCGATGTGACGGTAGGCCACGGCGTCAACCTGCACGCCTGCACCGTGGAAGACGGATGTCTGATCGGTATGGGAGCGATTGTTTTATCCGGTGCGCATATAGGTCGGGGAAGCGTAGTTGGGGCTGGCGCTGTAGTGCGCGAAGATGCTGTCATAGAGCCCTTTAACCTCGTTGTCGGTGTGCCAGCGCGTCCTGTTCGCACGCTGCCAGAATCTACGTATCAAACGCACTGTAGTTGGGCACAGAAGTACGTTCATCTCGCACGGGCCCACGGAGAAGCACAGTGAAAACCTATGATTTTTCGCGCGATGTAAGCCTGTTTCAGCGAGGGCTATTCATTCTATGGGGATTCGTTCAACTCTTAGTGGGGACCGTCGCCTTTCAGCGCGAGGGATTTATGCAGGGGCTCGGCATATTGCTTTTTGGCACAGTCGCCTTTTGCGCGGCGATTTTTGTCGTATTTCGATTTAACCGACAGCGTATCTCAGTGGGAGATGTAGGTGTTGTAATTGAAATGGGACCTGCGCGTTCACGGGCGATCGCTTGGGGCCATATTGAGCGCATAATACGGGGAAAACACAGGCTTGAGATTGTGCTGAAAAGCGGTGACCACTTGGATTTGCCGGGGCTGGATTCACCGGGTGGAAAGGGTGTTGCAGAGCTTGATGTGCTTTGGGACCAGATACGGAGTTATGCGCTTGAGCGAAGCATTTCACTGGATCCGGCCTAGTTGCCGTTGCGGTGTCTACGGGGCGTCAGCTATGTGGCTAAAAACATTTGTAACGATGGACGATCCGTGTTGCGTGCCTGTCTTAACGGGAGCATACTGTACGCACTTCCGATGAATCCACCCTTGGGTTATTTTTACGGTTGACCGGATATCAATCACATGCATGAACGTTACGGATGCGATGGCTGATATAAATATAGTAGTGCTAAATGGAGCCTCTTCTTCGGGCAAGACGACCCTTGCTCGCGAGTTGCAGCTGACTTTCCAGGAACCGTATCTGCGTCTTGGCACAGATACGGTTCACTCTATGCTGCCCGCCCGTTTTGCCGGCGGAAAAAAAACGCAGAACGAACATATCGTGCGCACAGCTATACTCGGCATGCATCGCTGCGCCGCTACTTTTGCAGATGTGGGCAACAACGTTGTCGTTGATACGGTGATGCTCAACAGGGAGAGTGTGGCGGAGTGTGCTCATGC
>CALDFW010000161.1 GCA_937942165.1 uncultured bacterium
GATAGCAATGCGATCCTGGCTGCGCTGATAGAGGCCGGCTACGAAGGCACGGTGCTGGTGCCGCTGGTCGATGTGCCGGCTGGGGAGAAGGCGTATGAGATCGGCGTGGGCAAGAGCGCCACCTTTACGCTGGGCGGTGCGCTCGACCGGCGCTTTACGCCGATTGAGCTGGAGTGCACCGTGCGCATGCTGGCCAGCGGGCCGTACTATTTTGAGTCGTGGGGCAACGAGCAGGACGGCGGCCGCACGGCCGTGCTGCAGTCGGGTAAGATCGACATCGTGCTGGCGTCCAAGCCCGTCTTTCTATTTGATCGCTCGCTCTTCCTAGCGCACGGCCGCGATCCGAAAAACTATGATTTGGTGGTGGTTAAGTCGCCCCACTGTCAGGAGCAGTTCTTTGTCGCGTGGGCAGAGAAGAACTTTAACGTCGACGCGCCGGGCTCGACCAGCGCCAACCTAAAGAGCCTGGGTCACACCGTCTGCGCGCGGCCGATGTATCCGCTGGATGGAGACGCCGAGTACGCCGGCGGGGTGCAGACCTTTGCCCGCTAAGAGTACACAGGTGAGAAACCGCATACAGCGTGTTTTGACGTGTGCACTATTGTCTCTGCCGTGTTTTAGCCAAGCAGTAGAGGTGGAATCGGTCGACGTATATCTCTTCTATAATGAAAGCGGCTCCTTCTCCGAGAATATCCTCGAAGCGGAAGAGTTTGTTCTTTGGAATACGGTCGCTGGTGGGGGTAGCGCAGCCGAGCCTAGCGATCGCTTTCTCGTCAAAGTGCGGCTCAAGGGCCCAAAGAATACCTACGCAACAGCGCCCGTTGAGCTGACGGTAAGGGTCGAGGAATCGGAAGAGGTCTTATATACTGAAACGTATGCGGGCTTTCAGTTTACCGAGGCGGGCATTGCGTATCGGGCCTCGATGATCGCAGGACACAACTGCCAGCCTTTGGTCATCGAGGCCGGCACCGTGCGGCGTATTGTACCCTTTCGATGCGGCGAGTAGCGGTCGATGTCTTCCTGTCCTTTCTGCACGCCACCGGCCGACCGCATCCTCTTTGAGGGGTCACGCGTCTTTGCACTGTGGGACGGCTATCCCGTCTCGTCGGGGCACGCGCTGATCATACCCCGTCGACACGTTCCGTCCCTCTTTGAGGCCACGCCCGAAGAGCAGGCCGAACTGATGGAAGCGCTGCCGATTGTGCGGGCACGCGTCCTCGAAGCGCATCCGGATATAGCGGGCTTTAACATCGGCATCAACGACGGCCGGGCCGCCGGGCAGACGGTCGACCACTTGCATATCCACCTGATACCGCGCTACGCGGGCGACCATCCCGATCCAACGGGGGGCGTGCGCCACGTGATACCGGAAAAGGCCAACTACCTGCGGGCGCGATCCCAATAGGAGAGAGGAGAGGACTGTGCTAAAACTGGGTTTTGTAGCGGGCGCTGGGGGCTACCACGCCGTGCAATTTGCCAAGATGTTCAACGGGATGAACGAGGCGAATAAGCACCTGGATCCCTTTGGCGGTGGACCGCCCATGGCGACGATTGATGGGGCGAACGTCGTGCGCGTATTTGACGAACACCGGCCTGACGCCGAGCTGCTCTCGGCGCTCTGTGACGTGCCGGAGGTCGCCGAATCGCTGGAGGAGATGTTTGAAGGGATCGATGCCGTCTTTATTGGCGACGACCTCAAGTTCACGCAGTACCGCTTTGCCCGACCCTTTCTCGAGCGGGGCATACCCGTCTTGCTCGACAAGCCCTTTGCCGAAAACGTCGATGCGGCGCGGGATCTGATCGACTGCGCCCGCGACCACGGCACGTTGTTTATGTCGACGTCGGCCTTAAAGTACGCGCAGAAGTTTGAGAAACTCTACCGCGGGGAAGAGGGCATTGGCGATGCGGTGGCGGTCTGCGCAATGGGACCGGCCGATCTGATGTGGAAGCGCCCCTTCATATTTTACGGCATGCACGCGGTGACGATCGGCCACTATGCCATTGACGACCGGCCGGTGGAAGTCGTCGATATCGGCGAGCGCGGTCGCAGCGTGGTGGGCGTGAAGTATATGCACGGCGCCCAGCTGACCGTGATGTGTCCGCACGGCGTACCGGTGGGCTTTCAGGTGCTAGCGCAGGGGACGGAAGGCGCGTTCCACGCCTGCGATACGGATGCGGCGTATTTTTATTCGACCATGCTGAAAGACTTTATGGCCATGGTTGCGCAAGGGGAACAGACCTTTGATTTACTCAAGGCGTTAGAAGTATTTCAAATCTGCTGTGCCCAAGAAGAATCGGTGCGGACGGGCCGACCGGTTCGCTTGGGGTAAACAGGCTCACAATTAAAACACAGGTAGGAGATCTACATGGCATTGGCAGTTATTACCGGCGGCGCCACCGGCATTGGCGCGGCGGCCGTGCGCACGTTTGCCGCGGAAGGGTATGACGTGGCGCTCTTGGATATCAATGGGGAGGCCGGCCGTGCGTTAGAGGGGGAGACGCATCCGGGGCGGGTTGTCTTTTTCGAGACCGATGTGTCCAAGCGCGCGTCGATCGTGCAGTCGGTCGAGGCGGCCGTAGCCCAGCTGGGTACGCCGGACGTGCTCTTTGCCAATGCGGGTATTCAGAAGCTGTCGAGCCTCTTTGATTTGAAGGACGAGGACGTCGACGCGATTATCGATGTGAACTTGAAAGGCGTGCTCTACACGGTGGCCGCCGTGGCCGCGCCCATGCGCGATGCGGGTCGGGGCAGCATTGTGCTGATGGCCTCCGATCAGGTCTTTGCCGGCAAAGAGGGATCCATCGTATATGGGGCGACCAAGGGCGGCGTAGCCCAGCTGGCCAAGTCGCTGTCGGTCGAGCTGAGTCCGCTGGGCATTCGCGTCAACGCCGTGTGTCCGGCCACGGTCAAAACGCCGCTGACCGACGTCATCTTTGAAAACGTCGGCCAGCAGTCATTTGACGGCGACGCCGATCGGGCCTGGGCCGCCGAGGCGCAGACGATTCCCCTCGGGCGGATCGCCGCCCCAGAAGAGATCGCCAGCGTGGTCTATTTCTTGAGCCAACCCGCCTCGTCGTTTATGACCGGCGCGCTCGTGCCGGTTGATGGAGGGTTTACGGCTCAGTAGATTAGATTCAGTTGTTCATATAATATGTGCGGGCACGAGCAGCAGGTGCGCTGCCGTCTGAAGAAAAAGCAGGAGAATGCGTGTGAGATTATTATGCAACAGCATGCTGTGCGTTGCGTTTGTGCTTACGCAGTGCCAGCTTGCTCAGGCGCACAACGGCGTGCTGGCCGTAGCTCCTGAGCTGGGCGACATCACCATCGACGGCGACTTCTCCGACTGGCCGGAAGATCTCGTCCATTACCCCATCGAAAATGCGGCCTACGGCGAGCCTCCAACCGGTACGGCGGATTTCGATGCCTCCTTTCAAATAGGCTACAACAGAGCGCTCCAAGAGGTGTATGTGGCGGTGACGGTCCGAGACGATCACACCGTTATCGACACGACCGACGGTTGGAACACGCAGGATGGGTGTGAAATCTACGCCTACCTCAACCACCGCGAAGTGCCCTCGAGCTCGCAGCGGGCCGCCTATACCTCGCTGCAATTCTCCATCTATGGCGATACGCGCCTAACCTTTGGCAATACCCGCCTTCGAGCACCCTACCAAGTCGAGGTGCAGCGCGAGGGGCGTACGGCGCGCTACGAGTGGAAGATCGATGTGGGCGCGCTGTCCATGGGCAATCGCCTGCTGCAGCCCAACGTCGCTTTGGCGTTGGACGTCATTGTCATCGACAAAGATCTCGACGAGGAATATTCGTGGATGGCCTGGGGCCCGGGCGCCAACAAGTGGGCGTTTGCCGAGCGGCTGGGCGACATCTTTTTGGTGGGGGACAACGCAGCGCTGAGCCCGGTATCGGGTCAGGTGCTATGGCAGGACGAGCGCCAGGGCCAGGCCCAGGGCAAAGTCGTCATCTCGTCTCCGGAGGTCGCCTCCTCTCTGGTCTTAATTCCGGACAGCAGCGGTCATTTTGCCAGTCAGTTACCCCCGTTGCCCTACGTTTTCCAAGCGGGCTATCGGCGTGCTTTGAGCAAGCCCGAATCGGTCCGCGTCGAGTCGACAGATTCTCTGCGCATTGCCCCGCTGTACTTTTCGGATCCGCCCTACGGGGTGCGGCAGGCGCTGCCTGCACTGTCCACGGAAAACGCGGACGTTGGTCAGCAGGTCGGCTCGTGGTATTTGTACAACGTGCACGACGGCTTGGCGGCCAATCAGGTTAACTCCATTCGCAGAGACCGCGCGGGCGTCATGTGGATCGGCACGGCGGGAGGCGTCAGTATCTTCGACGGTCTCACGTTTACTACGCTAACGGCCGAGAGCGGAATCGCCGGCAGCGAAGTGAGCAGCACCTACCAGACCGCATCTGGGGAAACGTGGATTGGCACTTCATCGGGCATTAGCCGCTATCGCGGCGATGAAATAACGACCTACACCATCCTCGATGGGCTCGCCGGAGACTGGGTAAGCTCGATCTTTGAAGACCGTCAGGGTCGGCTCTGGACCGGCAGCACCCACGGCGGAGTTTCCCAGTTTGACGGCCGTTCGTTCGAGAAGGTAAGCACGGGGTTTGGTTTTAATATTCGGGCCATTACAGGAGATCAAAACGGCGTAGTATGGATTGCGTCGAGTCGCGGTCTGACCGCCTACGACGGCGAAGCGTTTACCAACTACACGATCGAAGAGGGGTTGCCCAGCGACGATATCACGGCGCTGCACGTGGCATCAGACGGCGCGCTGTGGGTCGGCACAAGAGATCGGGGTGCGTTCTATATGCGCGAGGGACAGGTGACGCTCGTATCGCCCGATGCGGTGATGCCGGATCCCTTTGAGATCACGTGCATTGCCGAAGATGCGCAGGCGAATATATGGGTGGGCTCGACAACCGGACTGTATACCGTAGTCGACGAGCGGATGCAGCCTCTTCTGGTGGCCAACGATGTGGGCGACCGGGTGATTCGATCGCTCTACCACGATGGCACGAGCCAGATGTGGGTCGGCACTGACGAGGGCATGCGGCGCTTTGATGGATCCGTGTTTACCACCCTGTCGGCCGAGGAGCTGTCGGCCGAAGGGACGACCGCCCTTGCCGAAGATGGGGCCGGCACGGTGTGGGTGGGCACCACCCACGGACTGCGCGCGCTGCGCGGGGATGGGGTAGAGCACATTGCGCTGGGACAAGACGGATCGTCTAGCGCCGTAGAGCGTCTTTTTATCGCCGAAAACGACGACGTGTGGATTGGCATGGACGACGGCCTTATCCATCGCAGCGGCGATGCGCAAAAACGATATGATAAGAAGGCGCTGCTGGGGCTGAGCGACTCGCTGGCACAGCGCACGCCCCAGACCCGGTCTACGCTGGTCGACTCGAGCTTTGTGCGCGCTTTCCTACAGGATCGGCGCGGGGCGATATGGGTGGCTACGGCTCAGGGCTTGCTCCAGTACAGCGACGGAACATTCCGCGCGTTTTCGACCCGGGATGGGCTGCCCAGCGATGAATTACAGACGCTTGTTGAAGATGAGCAGGGCCTCTTGTGGATCGCGACGGCCAATGGCCTGAGCGCCTACGACGGTCGGGCGTTTACAAATTACTCGACGGCCCAAGGGCTGCCGAGCAACTGGATCAACGACCTGTTTATTTCCCGCGAAGGATCGCTTTGGATCGCTACTCCGCGCGGCCTAAGCCAGCACGCCGACTCGGCGTTTCGCACCTTCGCCCAGCGCGACGGGCTCAAAAGCAGCGCTGTGCAGAGGGTCTCCGAGACCGAAGACGGCACGCTCTGGCTCGTTACAGACCAGGGTATTACCCTTAGGCGAGATGGGGTCTTTACCGACTGGAAGGGGAGCAATAGTGCGTCCTACGGTCGCGTAAACGATGTGGTTCAGGCGCACAATGGCGTTGTCTGGTTGGCCACAGATGAAGGCGTCCTTCGCTACGATGGTGCGACGACCCAAGAGCTGCTCAAGCGGGATGGACTCAACGGCAATTACGTTGCCTCTCTATGGGGAGCACAAAACGGCGACTTCTGGGTTTTAACGGATATCGGCGTAACGCGCCTGCGCCAGGAGCGCAGCGATCCCACCGTGCTGATCTCATCCGTTATTGCCGACAAGGTCTATGCGCCGGGCGCCGCGATTCAGGTGCCCACGACCCAGCAGCGCGTCGCCATCAACTTCAAGGGCATGAGCTACCAGACGCGGCGCAACCTCATGCAGTTTGCCTACCGTCTAATCGGCCACGACGAGGCCTGGCGCTTTACCCGGGACCGCGAAGTCTACTACGACGACCTGCCCAGCGGCGAGTACGCCTTTGAAGTGAAGGCGATCGACCGAGCGTTTAACTATTCCCAGCAGCCGGCGCGCGTTGACTTCGAGGTGATTTACGTGCCGGGGGCGTCTTCTATTGGCATCAGCTCGGTGCAGGTAGAGGATATATACGCCTCGTTCTACAAGTCCTACGCCGTCCAGCCCGTCGCTACGGTGCAGCTCTTTAACAAGAACGAAATCCCGGTTGAGGCGACTCTACAGTACTATCTGCCCGAGCTAATGAAGCGGCCGACGCAAAAAGAGCTCACGCTGCCGGCCGATGCGCAGATAACGGTGCCCATCCACGCCCTATTGGACAACGCGCTGCTGCAGACAGTGGGTCACGTGCCGTGGGATGCCGAGATCAAACTGTCGTACTCGGTGGGCACGCAGACTGTCTCTATTGAAGAGAATCGCCCCATAACGGTGCACGGCAAGGGCATGCTCAACTGGGATACGATTGCTCGGGCCGCCGCCTTTGTCACGCCGGAGGATCCGGCCGTGGCCGACTTTGCTCGCAGCATGCTAACTCGGTTGGACGATTTTGCTCTGCGCGGCGATTCGTGGGGCAATATACCGCAGGCGATGTTGATGTTTGAAGGGCTCAATGCGCTGGGCGTGCGCTACGCTGCCGACGCCAACACGCCCTTCCAAAAGGCCAGAGAAGATGCCGCGGCCATCGATCACATCCAGTATCCCGTCGAGCTGATGCAGTCGCAACTGGGCGACTGCGACGACAATACGGCGCTGTTTTGCTCGCTGTTGGAAAACGTGCGTATCTCCACGGCATTGGTGGACGTGCCCGG
>CALDFW010000162.1 GCA_937942165.1 uncultured bacterium
CCTAATAGTCGAGCGCGATTAAACTGTTTTTTTGCCCTTTGCGGATCTTGGTAATGGATGAGCGTGCCGTAGGACGTATACGCTTTTGTGGCCTTAAATAACAAGTCGCGGTTGGTTGGATGCTCATTTAGGAACGTTTCCAGCAAAAGTAAAAGAGTCGGCATGGCTGCGACTACAAGCTGGGGATCTGCGCTACTAAGAGTTGCTTTCTCAACGTCATCCATCAGTGACTTAGTAGCCAAAATTTTAAGGGTACCACAGCTCGATATTCCCATGGCCAAGAGCCCCACAAGCACAATAGAGAACGCTCTTTTAATGCGCAGCTTGGCGGGCAGATTTGAGGCCGATAGGAGGAGCCAAAATGAGGTGTCACTGTTTTTGCGATTCAAGACATTTCCAAGGATAATCTGTATTACAGCACTGAGAGAATAGGGCAATACTTTGATTTAAATCCCCTTCAAATTGCGTGAGTATGCGTTGGAATACGTCCTGCTTACTGTTATAGCGACGATAGGAAAGAAGGCGTGCATTATTTATTTCCCACTGCAAGAATGCTCCGTACCCTTGGTTGGTATAAAGGGGTAATGTTTTTTCAAAATGCTTTTGGGCGTGAGCAAAAACCTGCTCTCTCTTGTCTAATAGATCGGTGTCATCGGGCGAGGCATGATAGAGGCTATCTAAGTCCTGCGTGAGTTCATGTATAAACAAACGGAATCGGTTCCTGTCTTGTCTTTCTTCCTTTGCTCTCTGGAGGTATTCGTTTTCTTCTCCAAAAAATTTACCTAAAAACTGGCGTGCTCCCTCCTGTCCAATAAACGTCGCTACGCTTTCGTTAAAGTCAGCATGCCCTTTAGCGTACATAGTTGCGTGGGTTAGCTCGTGTAAGATTAAGTCTGTAAGGACGTGCGGTGGGTAGGAGAGCATAGTGCTCAGTAGGGGGTCTGAAAGGTATCCCAGGGTGCTATAGGCACTAACGGGCCGCAGTAAGGCATCATATCCTTCGGAAATGAGCCTATTGTATTCACTTTCCGCTCTACTGCGATTGAAGAAGCCCTTGTATGGAACTCCGCCAACAAGAGGAAAGTGCCAGATATAGGGGGTGAAACTATTTTGAGGAGCTGCGCTGACATTCCAACTGATGGGGGCTCCGCCAGTATCGTAAAACTTCGTGTACTGACCTTTACTATTTAAGCCGATGCTATGGGCAAAGTGTAATATGGAATCAACAAGAACAAACTGCTTCTTAACCGAATCTGGGGTACTTTCTCTTTTTCTGAAATCAGTCGTTTGCTGGGTTCGCCAAATAATTCGCGCTTGGCCTTGGGCGAGGTGGGCGTAGTATCCCAAATCGCAGGCGATCAGTTGTAGGTAGGTTAGTAGGCCCAGTAGTTTAATCGCATTGCCCATACGAAAGGCCGCAATTTATTAGGGGCTGGCCGTTTGCTGAGTTGAAGCAGTTGATAGGGATTGCATGATTTTGCCCATCTCCCCATTGAGTTGGACTATCAATTTGTTAGCCTCATCTAACTGCGCTTCTGCTTCTTGATACAGGGAAAGATCACCCGTTTCTTTTTCTACACTATACCCTCTGATTGTAGTGTCGTAAGCGGAGATCCTTAGGGCAACAAGCTTCTTGAAATCGCCGTGAAAAGATGAAAGAAGAGGTGGAGGATTTAAGTTCGATAACGTATCCAGAATAGCTTCTAGAGTGGGTTTTACGCTTTTCATTGTTGGGGCTAAGTTGGATCCTGTTGCCCGGCCAGAGGATCCGATGTTTTTGTCAACTAAGAGCTGGATACGGCCGACTTCTTGCACGTGCGGATTGATCAAGTTGAGGTACTGCTCAATGTCCTCTTTGGTGCCGTAAGGCGAGGCGGAGATGCTACTTCCTGCTGCCTGAACCTTCGGGCTGGCTGCCTTCTGCTCTGGGATTTTATCGCCGTCTTGGTTGCCACAGGAAAGAAGAAAAAGAATGGGCACCAATGAAAGTAAAGGGAGCATAGCTATTTCTTTTTGTATTATCCAGCGCTTGGTATTCACGTGCAGTTCCTTTAAGCAGGTGTAGGTTCAGCTTGGCTCAGACCAGCTTCTCGCCATCGTAAATCAGGTTTCCCTTCTGATCCAGCACGCGCCCGTCTTCGGTGAACTCATATTTCATAGACTGTCCCAGTGTCAGATGCTTCCGAACTTCATCGAGGTCTTTATACTTCTCAATAAGCTTTTCTATCGGTCCTTCAAACTCTGTCTGTTGCCACTTGGGACGGTTTTTGTTGTGTGCTTCTCTTTCTTCTTTTGACATGATGGGGAGACGGTCAGCTGCCGGCGTAAATCTACCAGCCTGCGCCTGCTGTCTCCTGTGCTTAGCATGTCTCTTCTCAGATTCAGTTAGCATTTCTTCGGGAATGGCTTCGAAGGTAGATTGATCCTCATCTGCAGCTTCTCGCTGACGAAGTTTAGCTTTAGCTTCCTCAACCTCCCGGGAGACAATTTGGTTTCGCTGATTATCAACGTTACTGTCCGGGCCGATGCGCTGAAGGATGGAACGTGCTGCTTTATTCATTTTTTGCTGTCCTTATGGGGGTTGTTTTTTATAGATTTGGCGTAGTTTTGCAGGATTTTAACCCGTTTCCCCAAATATAGTCTCAGCCACCTATTTGGCAAATCCAAATTAGCATCGCTATCTTATGCAATAGCAAGCGGAACAACGCGTTCTTCTTGTTTCCTATATGAGGAAAATGGCATGAACAAAAAAGACAAAAATGAACCTTCTGAGAAAGAGTCAAGAGACGAACGCCTTGAGAAGGTCCGCAGCCTGATTACCGGTCAGAGCGAAGACGCCGCAAAAGTTTTAAAAATGTGGCTCAATAAATCAGCTGAAAAAAAGAATTAAGAACAAATACCATACGGATTTGGAGCATATATGAGCTTTTTCTCACGTTTTTTTTCCAACGATATAGGAATTGATTTAGGGACAGCGAACACGCTGATTTTTGTTAAAGGCGAGGGGATCGTTTTAAATGAACCCTCTATCGTCGCTCGTCAGTTTGCGACAAAAAAAGTCATTGCCGTCGGCATGGAAGCCAAGCAGATGGTCGGCCGAGAAAACGCGGATATACAGATCATCCGCCCCTTGAAGGATGGTGTTATAGCGGATTTTGAGGTAACAGAAGAAATGATCCGTCATTTTATCCGTAAAGTCCAGAAGAACAAGCTATTTGTTCGGCCGCGAATCGTTGTTTCTGTACCATCCGGTAGCACGGAAGTTGAGAAGAGAGCCGTCCGCAACTCTTGTGAACGAGTAGGTGCTCGTGAAGTTTATCTTGTCAGCGAACCTATGGCGGCGGCGATTGGGATTGGATTACCCGTAGAGCAGGCCATCGGCTCAATGGTAATTGATATAGGAGGGGGGACGACAGAGATCGCCGTAATCGCCCTGTCGGGAATCGTGACGCATGAATCTTTGCGCGTGGCCGGCGATGCGATGGACCAAGCCATTATCGATTGGATGAGAAAGCAATACAATCTTCTAATTGGAACTAGGGGAGCCGAAATCTTAAAGTGGGAAATTGGGTCGGCCATGGAAATGGATCCAGAGGAAGAGGCGCCAGTGCGTGGGCGAGATATGGTGGCGGGAATACCCAAAACGCTGACCGTTGACTCCCGGGAGATCCGACAAGCCCTCAGTGACCCCGTTGCCCAGATCGTAGCAGGTGTTCGCCGCGTATTGGAAGAAACACCTCCTGAACTCGCTGCCGATATTCTGGATCGTGGGATGATCCTCAGCGGGGGAGGAGGCATCCTAAAAGGCCTTAAGGAACGGCTTATTGAAGGCACAAGTCTGCCAACGTATGTCGACACAGAAGATCCTCTCTCTGCCGTGGTGCGTGGCAATGCGCGAATACTCGAAGAATTTGATCGGTATAAAAAAGTGCTCTATTAAGAATGTCAAAATCAAGGGGATTAGTGGTCTATGGATGTTTAGTGGTCTTTTCCATTGGTCTGATGAGTCTGCCTAAACCCAACAAGATATATGTAGCAGAAGTGTGCAGAGCTGGTCTGTTTTCGTTTTCCCAATGGCTATTTTCCCGCGTGAGTCACTACGCACATAACCAAGAGAAAATGCATTTTCTCTTAAGGCAAAATGTAGAATTTGCCTTAGACAATATGAAGAGGCGAGAAGCTGCCTGGGAAAATGTGCGGCTGCGTGAGGCACTCAGGTTTGCCGAACAGGCAGAGGGCAATGAAATCATTCCTGCAGAAGTCGTTGGTCGTCATCCAGACCTCCTTGACGATACAATATTAATAAATGCTGGAAGCGATCGCGCGGTTAGGCCCGATTTGCCGGTTATAACTGCCAATGGATTGGTCGGGCACGTTATTCAAGCTGACAAGAGCAGTTCCATCGTTCAACTCCTCAAGCGTTCAAAAGTAAGTGCCATTGTACAGGACTCAAGAGCGCAAGGTATTGTATCTTGGGTGGATGGTGAGCGGTTTCGTCTTAGGTTCGTTGATACGAATAGGCCGGTAAAAAGGGGAGATCGCGTTATATCCTCGGGGTTAGGTGGCAGGTATCCCAAAGGCATCCCGATAGGCTGGGTGACAGAGGTTCTTCAGGAAAAGAGAGATCCAGTCTTTCAGAGCATATATTTGGAATCGTTGGTTGATTTTGCCGGTTTGGAAGAAGTTTTTGTGCTCAGTAACAAGTCTAAGTATTAGGGATGGAATGCATTGGCCAAGCTTGCAGATCTCTTGACAAGATCAGGGGTAACCTCTATCATAGTTGATTAATTGTTTGTGGATAATATTGAGTTAGTTTACAAGGGAGGCCGCCTTGACTAAGGCTGATATCGTGCGTCTTATAGCCCAGGGTACTGGACTGACAAAGACGGATACAGCGGCTGTTGTCGATGGTTTTATCGAAGCCGTGATAGAATCACTTGAGCGAGGCGAGCATATTGAAATTAGAGGTTTTGGTACTTTTAAAGTTGTAGAGCGCGCCCCTCGAACTGGGCGCAACCCGCGGACCGGGTCCGAGGTGAAGATATCGAGCCGTAAGGCTCCGACATTCAAGCCTTCGAAGGAGTTACGGGCCCGCGTCGATCCTAATAACACCGATCCAGGAGATTAAAAAGATGCCGTGTGGCAGGAAGAGGAAGCGGCATAAGATCGCTACCCACAAACGCAAGAAGCGTTTACGTAAGAATCGTCACAAGAAGAAGAACATATAAAGCTATGGTTGGGGGCTATTAGCTCAGTTGGATAGAGCGCCGGTCTCCGGAACCGGAGGTCCCAGGTTCGAATCCTGGATAGCTCACCATAAGTAGTTTTTTGGTCGTATAAACACAACGGGTCGGGGTGTGGCGCAGCCCGGCTAGCGCGCTTCCTTGGGGTGGAAGAGGTCGCTGGTTCGAATCCAGTCACCCCGACCATGTGTTTATAAAGGGCTGTTTTACTTTGGTAGACCAGCTCTATGACGGGGTGTAGCGCAGCCCGGCTAGCGCACCTGCTTCGGGAGCAGGGGGTCGGCGGTTCGAATCCGCCCACCCCGACCATCTCACTGTGGCGCAATGAGTTATCGGTTGCCATCTGACGGTAACCAACCACCTGCTTCTTTTGAGCGACCCCTTTTTGAAGCAG
>CALDFW010000163.1 GCA_937942165.1 uncultured bacterium
CCCGGTTGAATCAAAAAATGCCCACGTGCTATCCCGCTGCCCCAGCGCAAAGAATCCCTGCGTCTGAACGGTGCCATCTTCATAGAAGGCCCGATATGCACCGTGCCAAACCGGCTCATTATTGTCGATGAAGTATTGATACTCTTCCCTCAGCGCTCCGCTGGGATAGTTGGTCGTCCCCTCAGCAGGCCGCTCAAGCGTCGGCGCACCGCTCGAAGCATCCATAGACATCGGACTGCGGTCACTGCAGCCAACCAGCAAAAACAAAAAACTCACGTATCTGAGCAGTGAAGTACTCATCTGGAAAACCACCGCGTTAAGATGTACAGACTTTTATCAAGGTACGGGCATGCGCATAGAGTGCAATAGCGGCATCCATCTTCACGCACACAGGCCACCGTCGACCAAGAAATGGGCCCCGTTGGCATAGCGAGCTTCATCCGAGGCTAAAAAGGTAACCCACGGGGCGATATCCTCAGGCGTGCCGAGGCGTCCCAGCGGAATAGACGCCTCCAGACGCTCAGCGCGACCGTCCGGATCGGGATGTATATCGTGATTGGGCGTTCGCTCCAGCGCGCCCGGGCAGATACAGTTGCAGCGAATACCGCGCGCGCCGTAGTGGCGACCGATGTGCGCATTGAGACCGAGCAAACCGTGCTTGCCCGTCAAATAGGACACGTTGGGGGATCCCCCGTCCATCGCCGTCACGGACGAGATAATGACGATCGCTCCCCCATTCTCCTGGGAGAGCATTTGCCCAATAGCGTGCTTGCAGGTGAGCATTACGCCGCGCAGGTTCACGTCGTGCGTTTCGTCCCAAACTGATTCATCCAGCGCGTGCAGAGTGTGGTCGCGGTCGTGGTGCTGAACGGCAGCAGAAGCCACTGCAATATCGAGACGACCAAACCCCTCAACGGTCTGCTCTACGGCTTGCCGGACCTGCTGCGCATCCGACACGTCGGCAGGTATCGCCAGCGCGCGATGGCCAGCCTCGAGCAGGCGTTTGGCCTCCTCTTGGACGCCCGATGCGGGTATGCCCACCAGCGCGATGGCCGCACCCTCCTCGGCCATATGCCGCGCTGAAGCGGCGCCAATGCCCGAACCGGCACCCGTTACAAGCGCTACTTTATCCCTAAGCCTCATCGCCTATTCACAGACGGGGGATATCGACGGCGCCGTGGCCAAACGGCATTGTACCGAGATAGATTTCCGAGACGTTCAGCCCCATGCAACTCATATTGCGATACTGCATGCTCAAGCTCTCCGTTCGCTCATCTTGGTATACGCGCCCTCGCGACCCCTTAGTGTAGCGGAATATTATTTTCGCGAATCACGCTGAGCGCATTGGCCGCCGCACGGGGATATTGCTCGTTGGGCAAGTGCTCCAGCAGCATATAGCCATTGGGGTGAGCTTCGTGCCAGAGCCGCAGCGCCGTTGCCAAGTCTAGCTCTCCGTCTCCAGGTATTTCTTCGTCGATGTGCAGTACGAGTCCCGGGCTCATCTTGATGTCTTTGCAATGACCCAGAATCGAGATGGGATTCATAATGGAGAAGATATGCTCTAAGCGTTTTGTGCTGTCGTAAACTTGGTCGAGATTCTGAAAATGGTTTACGTAGTCCATTACGACGCTCATACGCTCAGAACCAACGTCGGCCAGCACGTCTCTATTGATTTCGGGCGTGCCCATAATGGTCAGCACGTGCGTTTCAATCACTATATCTACGCCCTCTGTCTCTGCTTTAGCAGCGACTTCTCTAAGCGTGTCGACCAACTGGGCCCGTGCCTCCGGCGTCCGATTCTCCCTAGCCGGCACATACGACCCTGCTGAGTTGAGGCTCCCCGTGCGAATTAAACAGCCCATAGCGTTGAGCTGGCGCGCCACCTCAATACCGCTCTCGATCTTTTTAATAACGCTCTGCCGCACAGAAGGATCTGGATCAAAAAGACATTCACCGAAGCCAATGCCAAACTGCACGAGATCCATCTCCACCGATTCGAACGTTTGCCGCACGGTGCGTAGATCATCGGCACTCAGCTGGCTCATCTTGTCTCCTGCATAGTGGAAAGCTGCACCGCTGAGTTCCAGCGCTCGTATGGCTTCTAAATCCTGCACACTCGTCTGAACAAATTCACCGGGAATCATACCGCAAACGCCAAGACGCATAAGATTTTCCTTTCACGTGAGAGTCGCAAAAAGCTAATACATACGGAGCGCGGGGCAATGCCTTGCCGCACGAGGCGACCTAGCCTAATATCTAAGCGTCTATTTTACCAGAGAGCGACGCATGCATTTTGCCATAGAGTTCGCCGTTATTGTTGTCTCGGGCGCGTATACTTCGCTCTGGGGCGCATTCAAAGACGGCCCCTACGAGGGCTTCAAGCCCAAGACCTTCCCACGCAGCGTGTATTTTCACATTGCCATCTTTCTGCCGCTCTATTTCCTGCCCATCTTCAGTGCTCACGTCGGACATCTGGGCCTGATACAGCTCTTTTTCCTGATCATGGGCATAGAGCGGTTCCTAGCAGAGATCTACAAGGGCTTCTTCCGCACCGAGGATCAGTCCAAGTATTTTGTGCCTTCGCGCATCACCTTTTTTGGTCGTTACGTAGAGAGCGACCTCCTGCGCTACGGCGTCGGCACCGTCATTGTGGCGATCGTCTTTGCTTTTCTACTAGTTGATCTGCCCATTACCGGCTTCTGGTCTTATCTAGCCGTCGCCTACGCGACAGGCTGTATCGTCGCCCTCGGCGGAGCCTATAAGGATGCGCCCTTTGAAGGGTTTAAGCCCCTTAAATTCCAGCGATCTGGCACCGTTCTGGCCGTGCTTAGCCCGCTTTTTTACTCGCTGGCCGACCCGGAAAACCCGCTGCCGCTGGGCTTCCTGATCTATATGAACGGCGGCCTAGAGCGCTTTTCCGTCGAGTATTACAAGACCTACATACAGCGCAATATGTCGGGCAAGTTCCGCCCCGACCTACCCCGCATCCAAGAGCAGTTGGATACGCGCGAGCGCTTTCACTACGCAGCGCTCGCTATTATCGCCGCGCTCGCGCTGCTCTACGCCCATGAACTCGGCGTCCTATGACACCGTAGTTATCGGTTCGGGATTTGGCGGTGCACTCGTCGCCCATGCGTTGGTCCATGCCGGCCAGCGCGTGCTGCTGATTGAGCGCGGACGCTGGCCTCACCGAGATGCCGGCGATTGGAACCAGCGCAACATTCTCATAGACCAGCGCTATCGCGGACCGACGCCCGTTCAAGTCAAACAGTACGGCGCGCGCCGCTTCAGCGAGATATATCCCAACGAAACGGTCGGCGGAAAGTCCGTGTTCTACGGAGGTGCTTCACTCCGCCTGCGCGAAACAGACTTTGCCCAGTGGCCCCTTTCCTACGCCGAATTAGCCCCCTACTACGAACGGGCTGAAGCGCTGCTCGGCGTGCACGGCACTGCCGGTGCCGATCCGTATGAGCCGCCCGGCCTGCAGGCGTATCCCTTTCCGTCAGCTAAGCTGAGTGGCCCCGCGCAGCGCCTACAGGATGCCGCGGACCGACTCGGCTACAGGCCGTTTCCCATTCCTCTAGCTATCAACTTTAGCGACGAGCGGCGCACCCGCTGTGTGCTCTGCAACACCTGTGACGGATTTCCCTGCCGAATTGAAGCCAAAAACGATCTGGCGACGACGGTTGTGCAAGACGCGCAGCAGCGCGGTCTGCACGTAGCGACCGGCGCGCTTGCACAGCGCCTTATAGTCGAGTCGGGACGCGCTCGCTCCGTGCAGTATGTCGACACGGAGAGCGGGCAGGAGCACAGCGTCACGGGAGGGCAAATCGTCGTAGCCGCAGGCGCTATCCAAAGCCCGGCACTTCTCCTGCGATCGGGCTTAGAACATCCCATGCTAGGACGAAACCTCATGCGCCACTGCAACGCGGTGTGCAGCTATGTCTTCCCCTTTCGCACAAACCCAGAGCAGGTTTTTCACAAGCAACTTTGCTTTGGTGATTTTTACGAAGACCTGCGCGCCGAGCTGGGCACGGCAGTCGGCGTCATTCAAGACATTTACACGCCGGCCCCAGAAGTCATACGACACCATGCGCCCCCCGGAGGTCGCTGGGTAGCCGGCCTCTTCGCTCCCTTTATGCAGAACCTGCTGTGCATTGCCGAAGACGAACCACAAATGCAAAACAGAGTGAGCTTAGGCCAGAGTAAAGACGCATGGGGCCTGCCGTCTATCCAAGTGGAGCACGCCTACAGCTCCGCGGATGTGCGCCGCCGCACCTACCTGCTGCGGCGCGCACGCCGCGTGCTGCGCAAAGCGGGCGGACTGGCTTACTACACCTATCCCATCGACTCCTTCTCGCACGCCGTAGGCACCCTGCGCAGCGCAGACAGCCCAGAAAAAGGCGTCTTGGACCCCTGCGGTCGCGTCTGGAACGTGGACAATCTCTTTGTCGTGGACGGCTCGTTTATGCCCACCTCTGGAGGCGTCAATCCCAGCCTAAC
>CALDFW010000164.1 GCA_937942165.1 uncultured bacterium
AGCGCTGCATGGCACCCTATTACGCCTACGTCCGCTACGTTGGCGATGCCCCCGCATAGCGCAACCAGATCTCTTGGCGACCTATGCGCTATAGGCCACTCAGATACGCCTCCACTTCTTCGATATCGAGCACATCGCCCAAATCGATATCAATGTCGAGCATATTGACCTCGTGCAGCAGCTCGCAGCGCTCCCCAACGGCCTGGCGGGGCACCACCACGCGAAAGGTGTGCGCCGCGTCGCGACAGGTCGCGTAGACGCAGTGACTCGTGCTCACTCCGGTGACGATCAGCGTATCTACCTCTAGCGCCGTTAGCATGTCGAGCAGATTGGTCCCCTTGAAAGCCGACGCGTACTTCTTGCGCACAATGCGCTCGTCGTCCCGCCGTTGGACGCGTGGATCCAATTCAAAAAACGGCCTGTCTTCCGGACGTATGTTGTCGGCACACTTGGCGTCGTGCGGAGTCGGTGGATCAGCCGGATCGTAATCATACGTCGTAAATATAATTGGAATATCGGCGGCACGAGCGGCGCGAAGCATTTGACAAGCACCGTCTACAACTGAGTCTACATTGCTGCCCATAGGCGGCTGTCCAGGTCGCGTCCACCACAGCGCAAGGTCAATGACGATCAGGGCCGGACGCGAACCAAAACCTCCCCGCGTCCCCCATCCCAACTGCAGGAACTGCTCTTTAAGCTCAGCTAAGTGAGCCTTTAAAGGCCCTCTTAGTGCATCGGGTAAGCGCAGGGCGGGCGAACCGAAAGGCGGCGGGGCATCTGTATCACGTGAGGTCATAGACGTTTCCCTTTCTCATAAGTGGTTAAAAACGCGGTGCCAAAATACCTCATTCTACAGTTAACATCTTAAATACGACAGACCGGCAGCCCATTAGCAGGGCGCAGTCACCCGAATATTTCAGGAACTCTATTGGGTTTGATTTGTTCTGTATAGAGTGCGCCCATTAAAAAATATTCGCATTGTGTTTTTTATGGGAATGGTTGCTCTATTCCCCCTGTCTAACCCCACAAGAACACGGCCTGTTCGCACAGAAACATACAAAGGAGATCTACGAAAATGAAGACAAAATGGACCTATCTCGTAGTCGCTGCGCTGAGTATCGCAACGGTGGCAACCGTAGACGCACAGCGCGGTGCATTTGGCAAGGTGCGCAGCGCAGCGATAGCAAATAAGTTGGGCTTAAGCGACGAGCAGAAAACGCAGATGGAAGCCCTACACCAAGCACACCGTGACGCAATCGAGTCGCTGCGCGCAAGCGGCGAACGCCCGAGCCGCGAACAGATGAAAGAGCTTTTTTCCGCTCATCGCGAGCAGATGGAACAGATCCTCACCCCCGAGCAACTCGAACAGATAAAGGGGTGGAAAAGTGATAACCGCATGGGCCGCAAAGAACGCTATAGAGGCGACGCCTCTTCCATGCAGCCCGGGCAAGATCGGCGCGGTGCGCTAGCCGAACAACTGGGTCTGAGCGAGGATCAGCGGAGCAGAGCAGAAGCCATTCAAAGCGACTTCGTCGCGCGTATGAAGGAGTTACACGCGGCGCACAAGGCAGATAAACAGGCCCTGCTGAGCCAAGAACAACTAGACGCCCTAGCGGCCCGTCAGGGCGAAAAAGGCCGGCGGCGAGGCAAGGTCGATTTGGACCTCAGCCAGGAGCAGCGCGACGCACTGAAAAGTTTGAGCGTCTCCTTTAGGGAAGCGCACAGCGCCCTCAGACAAGAGCACAAGGCTGCGTTTACAGCACTACTGACCGACGAACAGATCGCTTCGCTCGAAGCCCTGCGCAGCACGCGCACAGAGCGAGGCCCACGCCGCAGCAGGTCGGGCTCTAACCTAGGCGGAAGCGTAATAAGCGAATCGTCTCTACTGTGGTCGAACGGCAATGACCTACCAACGGCCGTTGAAAGCACCAGTTGGGGCCGGATAAAGAAAGATATAGCAGAGTAAATACTACGCCTGGCGGCGCAACCACAGCGTAGTAAAAAAGAAACAGGGCAGCGGTCTACTTTTCCGCTGCCCTGTTTCTTTTTTACTACACGGTTCGACAAACGCGCGTTAAGCACCGCCTTCGTTATCCAAAAAACTAGTCTTCCACGAGCAGAACCGTTCCACTCGTGCCGTCCACCTCTACCTCCATACCCTCCTTCAGAACGCGCATCGCTTCTGCTGCGTTCACAACGGCCGGCAGCCCGAGTTCACGTGCCACGAGTGACGAATGGCTAGCGCCGCCTCCGATTTCAACGACGAGAGCACCAGCCATCAGCATCAGCGGCGTCAAGTGTGGACTCGCAGCGTGCGTAACGAGGACCTCGCCTTCTTCAAATCGGTCCATCGGCTCGTCGATCTGAACAAAGCGCACGCGCCCGCGATGCACGCCGGGACTTACCCCCTGCGCTACGATACGGCGTCCCCTTTCGTCGTCGAAGTAGCCCTTTTCAGCATCTCGCTCCTCCACGGTGCCAAGCACATCGGGGGCATCCAGCCGGCGCCACTCTTCCCAGGTGCGTCGACGCCCGTCTGCTACGGGCTGCAGGGACCCCATATGCGCATTGCTGTCCAACGCATCCAGCGCGCCGCGCAATTCTTCGTGCTCGAGAAAAAAGATTGATTCTACGTCTCCTATAATCCCGCGCTCAACCATCCTCATTGATAATTCCAACACGGCACTTCGCATCAGAGGCCAGCCGTACTGCAGATAGAAATTGGCGTCTTCGCGAACGGAGGCATTGGTTTGATAGTGGTCAATTAACGCAGCCATCATCTCATGCTCGGCCTCTTCTACCTGACCCAAGACGCGCTCCACGGCTATATCTCGACGCCCGGCGGCGCGCTGCCGCTGCTCTTGTGGAGAGATCAGCATGCGTCGCGCTAAAGAAGCCAACAGGCGGCATAAACCGTTGATATCCTCACCGGATGTGGGCCAGAAAAAGTCAATACTAGTCAACTGATGTCCATATTCGCGCACGTAGGTCAACACGCCCTCTCTCAGCCAATCAGGGCTTTTTTCAAGCGGCGTAGGCTCTTCGAGCACTCCTATCAATCCCGCATCGTTGCGCACGCGCTGAGCCAGCTCATAGAGCGCCTGCTGTCCGTCAAATATGCGACTTGGGTATCCGCTAAACAGAACGCTGAAGTGCGCTCTTCCCGCCTCGGGTATCTTCTCTTCGTAGTGCGGCCGGAAGCTCATCTCCTCAAAACCGTATCCTATGGGCGCGATGATATACCATATCTCACCCGCTTCTTCAGCTAGGGCCTCAACCCATTCAAAGAGCGCACGCGCACTGCTTTGAGCCACGTCGCGTCTTCTGTGGCGCGCTGCGTGTTCGATATACTCCGGCAGCAATTCCCCGTGCCACCGACGCAGGTGCGTCTTGCTCTCCTCCATCTGGCGGAGTCTATCTCGGCGCTTTTCTTCTTCGCTCTTTTCGGCATCGCCCTCTTTTTCTCCCCACTGGGGGAAATCCTGCCGCGTATAGAAGTAGCCGTTGACTAGACAAAACCAGGGATGAGGCATCGAAAAGGTCCGACGGTGTTCCCATCCTAAACGACCCGTACCAAACTGCTCGCGCGCTGCGACTAACTTGGGTAGAATCCAAGAACCAAAGAGAGGCGTTACCGCCTCCGGCAGCCATTCTCCCAAACGCCAGTTACGCCGCCATCGCGCATTGGGAATCGGCGTCTTCCATTCGACCTCTATTCCATCCCGCTTCTGAACGAGGGGACGAGCCTGCAGCAAGAACAGTTCATCGTCGACAAGGGCCCATTCTACGTCTTGAGGATCGCCCCCCAGCGCATCTTCCACGCCGAGGGCGAGTTGAGCTATGCGGCGGGCCTGTTCTTCCTCTATGGCGCGGGATGTCCCCTCTACCGCGACCACCTCCGTACCGCCGTCTGCAGACCCTACAACCTGCTCTCTCTGTCCACCAGCCTCGTAGCTAATCACCGCGTGAGTGCCGCGCGATACAATCACTTCATCAGCTGCAACGGCGCCTGAAACAGCGCCTTCTCCCAGCCCGCGCGCCGCCGATATGTATACCTGCTCGTAGTCTCCACTCAGCGGGTGGACCGTGAAGGCAACTCCAGCCACCTGTGCGGGAACCATAGACTGCATAACGACGCCCATACGCAGCGACTGAGCGGACCGATCCAATGCGCGCAGGTAGCGCATTGCGCGGTCGCTATACAGAGAAGCCCACACGCTCTTGAGTCCCTCAACGCAGGCCTCCAGCGAACGCAGATTAAGCAGGGAATCGTGTTGGCCAGCAAATGATACGTCGGCGCGATCTTCCATCGTAGACGAGGAGCGTAGAGCGACCGGACCGCCGCCTAGGGATTCCATTCCAGCGCGCAGCGCAGCGCACACTTCGTCCGGCACCTGCCCAGCCACGACAAGCGCGCGAAGTCGCGTTGGCCACTCTGCCAAATCAGACGGTGCTCGCGCGTCGATTTCCGACACCATCTTCGCAACGTCCTCAGCACAATCGTTCACTGATAGAAAGTGCTCAAATGCGTCGCTGGGTATGGCAAAACCCAGCGGAATGGAAAACCCCGCCTCACTCAACTGAGAAAGGCGCGCGGCCTTAGGGCCACAGCGCCATGCCTGATCTCCGTGCGCATTTCCAAAGGGTAGTAGATATTCCATGGCCTTCCCCTGTAGTTACGATCCGTCGCCGGTGCGCTCATACTGCAACTGGTGCAGGCGATAGTAAATGCCGCGCTGTGCCATGAGCGCGTCGTGCCCCCCTTCTTCGCGCACCTGACCTCGATGCATCACTAAAATCTTATCGGCATTGCGTATCGTAGACAGACGATGGGCAATAACGATAGACGTGCGACTTTGCATTAGCTTTTCAACCGCCTCCTGTATCCACATTTCCGTCTCCGTGTCTACGCTGGCCGTGGCCTCATCCAGCACTAAAATGTCGGGATCGCTGGCCAAGGCACGGGCAAAAGAAATAAGCTGACACTGGCCGGCCGAAAAGGAAGCACCTCGCTCACCAACCTGATATCCATACCCGTCGGGTAGCTTGCGTATAAAGCGATCGGCATTGACGCTGTGCGCCGCCTCTTCGACCTGCGCTCTCGTAATGCAGTTGCTCCCAAGACGTATATTGTGCTCAACGTCCCCGCTAAACAAGAAGACGTCTTGCTGAACGATACCGACTCTGCGACGCAGTGCCTGCACGTCCCACTCGCGAATATCAACGCCATCAACGCGAATAGCACCCCGCTGTATATCATAGAAACGGCATACCAAGCTGATTATCGTGCTCTTACCCGCTCCCGTCGCCCCGACAATAGCGACACTCTGCCCCGGCTCTACGACAAAAGAAACGTCGCGCAGGACCCAATCTTCGCCCTTATATGCGAAGGAAACGCCATCAAATTCGATGGAACCTCGTAGCTGGTCTGCCTGCCATTCCCCACCCCGAGGTTCGGGCGTGCTATCGACTAGTTCAAAGATGCGCTCGGAAGATGCCATGGCGACCTGCAACGTGTTATAGCGCTCGGCAATGTCGCGGATGGGCATAAAGAAGCGCGGCACGTACTGCAGCATAGCAACGAGCACGCCCCACTGGATCTGACCTTCGATTACCTCGCCTCCTCCATACCATAAAATGAGGGCCAGCAGCGTCGATCCAGCCAACTCCATAAAAGGGAAGTAAATCGAGTGGTAGAACGTGCTCTGCACGCGCGCCTCCAGATAGCGGTCGTTGCCCTCGTCAAAGCGCGCTGAGGAACGCCCTTCGAATCCAAACAGCTGCACGACCTCTATACCCGATAGACTCTCTTGCAGAGACGCGCTGAAATGATCAAAGCGAGTGCGCGCAACTCGGTAGGCTTGAAACGTCTTTTTCTGCAGCCAGAACGTCACAACAGCGGCCACGGGGAGCACCGCGCAGGTGAGAGCGCCCAGCTCTACGTCCATATAAAATATGTAGGCCAAGATGGTTAGAATCGTTAAAATATCGCTGCACATAGAGACCACGCCGTCCGTAAAAAGTTCGTTGAGTGCGTCGACGTCGCTCGTATTGCGAGCCATTAGACGACCAATCGGCGTGCGGTCAAAAAAGCGCAGCGGCAGTCGCTGCATGCAGGCAAAAATTTGGGCACGCACGTCTCGCATCGCCCACTGTCCTACCATACTCGTAGCCCAGCTCTGTGCATATCCGACGACAAACTGCAGGAACAACAGACCGAGAAAGACGCCAATAATCAGCCCCAACCCATCGCGGTCGCCGGGCAGTATATAATCGTCAATAGCAATTTTCGTGAGAAAAGGGCCTGCCTGTCGCGCAGCCGAGGAGACGAAAATGAGGAGAAAGGTAAAGGCAACCCATCCGGCATATGGACGCAGGTAGCCTAGCAGACGCACGAGCAGCTTGGGATCGACGCCTTTTGTCTCGAGCGCTTCTTCCAATCTAGAGTTCCTCCAATTCGCTGCTCAAATCCTGGCGACGACACATATCGGCATACAGGCCATTCCGACCTATCAGCTGCTCGTGCGTGCCCAATTCCACCAGACGTCCCTCATCGAGCACCGCGATTTGATCGGCGTCTCTCACGGTCGAAATTCTGTGTGCGATAATGAGCGTAGTTCGTCCGGCCATTACCCCTCGCAGTCTCTTGAGGATTTCCTCTTCAGTATGGGTATCGACGGCGGCCAGCGCATCGTCAAGAATCATAATCTTGGGTTTGCGGATCACGGCACGCGCCAGAGCCGTGCGCTGTTTCTGTCCACCCGACAGCGTTACCCCGCGCTCGCCAACAATAGTGTCTAAGCCCTGTGAGAAGTCGGCTACATCTTGTGCCAACTGCGCTATTTCTATCGCTTCGCGGACTGCATTCTCGTCGCATCCCGTTAAACCGAGTTTAACATTTTCACGCAGCGTATCTGAGAATAGAAACGTCTCCTGCGGCACGTAGCCAATAGCTGCACGCAAATCGCCAAGGGGTATATCTCTCAGAGGGCGACCGTCGATCAGCAGGTCTCCACTACACGCCTCGATAAGTCGAGGAATAAAGCGCGTAAGCGTTGTTTTGCCCGACCCGACCCGACCTACAATGGCCAACGAACTACCGGCCGGCACGCGCAGCGTAATATTATCAAGTGCCGAACGCTCGTCATAAGAGAAGGAGACAGCCCGAAGCTCAATCTCTCCGCGCACGTCCAAGCCATTGGCCCCACCCAAAGACTGGGGTTCAGCGTCAATTACGCTCTGAATACGCCCCATTGAGGCCACGGCTCGCTGATATTCATCCACAATACGCCCCAACAGCATCATCGGTCTACCCATGCGGATGAGGTATGCATTAAACGCAACGAAAGCGCCTAGCGTCATTGCACCATCCATAACGCGCAGCCCGCCCAGCCATAGGATAACGAGCATTGAGGCGCCATTGAGTAAAAAGGTGAAGGGAAAAAACAACGCGCGAATCTTTACGAGCCGACGGTTGTGCTCTACATACTCTTCGTTGAGCAGAGAGAAGGATGCCATTTCATCTTCTTCTAGTGCATAGGCTTTGACCACGCGCATACCAGACAGGTTTTCTTGAATGTGCGCGACCATCTCTGCAAACTGCTCTTGCACCTTGCGATATCCGCTGCGCACCTTCTGACCCACCCAGCGCGTCATCACCACCATAACGGGCATCGGCAGCAGCGATAGGACCGCTAACTGCCAGTCGATCAAACACATCAGTAGGAGCGTGAGGATAAAGGTCAGTACCCCCGTTAGTGACATGCGAAAGGCATGGTGGAGAAAGCGCTGGATCGCCTCTACGTCGTTGGTCGCACGCGCCATCAGGTCGCCGACGCGCCGCTCTTGAAAATAGGATAACGGCAGCCTCAGCAAGTGATTCACATAGGCACTGCGTATGTCGCGTTCGACCTTGCGAGAAACCAGCGTCAAATAGTAGCGCATGCCGATGGACAGCAGCCAGTTAAGCAGCGAGAGCCCGGCAATAATACCGGCATACAGCGCTAGTTCACCTTTTGTCTCGGCCAGTCCAGCCTCGAGACTATCGCTTGCCACCAGAGCCGCTTCTACTGCCTCGATACCCCACTGCATTAACTTGGGAATCATCAGCGATATCGCTAGGGTAATAAAGAGAAGAGATAGGCCGAGGGCGATATACCCCCTATAGGGTCGGAGAAAGTGAGCAAACGGTTGGAAAAGTGTAAAACGCACAGTGCCTCTTAGAAGCCTATATCAAGTAGGCTCGTGGTGATCGCCGCGCCAGAGGTGACGCATCTCTTCGCATCCGTCAAGCAGCTGGCGCAGCGTGCCCACGGCCTCAATACGCCCTTCTTTCAATACGATGATCTGATCGGCTCGTTCTAGAGCAGGTCTGCGATGTGAAACGACCAGTGAGGCCCCGCGTCGAGCTGCAAAAACTCTGTCCCACAGAGCATTTTCAGTCTCTACATCGAGGGCCGATGAGAGATCATCGAAAACGTATAGGCCGGCACGTCGAACAAACATGCGCGCCGCAGCGGTGCGCTGCATCTGTCCCCCAGACAGCTTTACGCCGCGCGGACCGACTAGCGTCTCTAACCCATTCTCGAGAGTGGGTATATCGTCTTCCATCACCCCAAGACGAATGGCCTCGGCAACTTCTCCATCGCTGTCGGGCACGCCCATCAAAATATTATCGCGCAGCTTTTCACTAAAAAGGCGCGGCACCTGAGGCGTATACGCACAGCGCGGTGGAACAAAAAATGATTTGGGGTCCTCTACGCGTTCGCCATTCCAATCAACGCGTCCCGACTGCATGGGTAACACCCCAAGCAGCGTGCGCAAGAGCGTCGTCTTACCGGCGCCGATTCGCCCCGTAACTACGTTAAAAGAATCGGGACCCAAGTCGATGTCGATATCGTACACGCCGTTACTCGAACCGTCGAATACGTGCGTTAAACCACGCACGCTCAGTCTATCAAGCCGACCCTGATCACCGTCAGTGTGCCGCTCTACAGACGGCGCAGGTTCCGTGAGGAAGACGGGACCGTGTTCGACGAGACTATCTGAGCGATCGAGTTCGGCCGTGCGCTCCATGCGGCTGAGCGACACTTCAGCACGTCGATGCTGGGCCATAACCGAGCCGATCAGCGAACCGCTGCGCGCCACTTCACCGACATACGTAGTGAAGAGAGCAAAGTCACCAACGGTAAATTGCCCAGAGCGCATCTGCTCTGCTACCATGATGAGGATCGCTCCCGTGGCAACGTGACTGATATTAAAGTTGATTGAGAACAGCATTTGCGTGAATAGATTGTCGACAAGGGTCGACTTGCGGCGGGCGTCGTTGAGGCGACGGAAGCGATCAACTATGGGCGATTCCGTTGTGGCCACTTGGATGGCCAGCACGGAACCAAACATCTCATTGGCGAAATTAGTCGCCGCTTCCGTGGCTGCGCGCTGGGCGGCGCGGTATCGCTGTATGTGCTTCCGCGCGATATCGACAATGGTCACGATGAGAATACTGGGGATTACCGTAACGGCCGTGACGGCCACGTCTATCTTCGCCATGTAGCTGATAGCCAAGGCGGCAAAAATAAGGTTACCCCACAGATTCACATACTGTTCGAGATAGCGCACTACGGCCTCAACATCGTCGCGAAATCGGTTGGTAGCCTCACCTGAAGAGACGCTTACCTGACGCGGATTGTGCACCTCCATTACAGCCTGTAATAGATTCTTGCGCAGCAGCGATTCAACGTGAAAGCGCCAGCGCACGCCTACAACCGCGGCAATAAAGAGCGTCACTCGATCGCCCAGTTCCAACAAGACGAAGAGCACTACGAGCGTCCACGCGTTTAGCCCTGCGGGTGCATCCCCGCTAAGTGCGTTAAAAAATGCCTGCATAATAAGCCCCACGGCAAAGGGCTGTAAATCGTCGAGACCGCGAAAAAAAACAGTCGCCAAAAAGAGCCCCGGCCTGTAGCGCAGAAGCTTGAGAGCGGTCCGTCCAGTCGTCATTCCCTCGGGCGGATCGACCGTGGTCCCATCGCTTGGCGTCCCGCTCATACCAGCACCTTCTCCAGACCCACAGACAGCAGCTGAGCAAAACGCGAATTCGGATTCCTCACGAGTTCGGCGCGCGGTCCGTGCTCGACGATTTGCCCACCTTGCAGGACCATAATTTCATCGACTTTTTCGACCGTGCCCAGATGATGAGCGATGATGATACCGGTTCGCCCCTCGAGCAGCTTCTGCACCGCTCGATCGATGCGAGCCTCCGTTGCCGGATCGAGCCGCGAGGAGGGTTCATCGAGGATAACGAGACCGGGATCCTTTAGAAATACGCGTGCAAAGGCCAAGAGCTGCGCCTCTCCAGCCGATAGCGCTCCGGAGCTGACCGTCGAATCCAAGCCCTCGGGAAGCGAGCGAAACCACGAACCTAAACCGAGCTCCTCAATTGCTTTGAGCAACCGTTCGTCGTCAATACTTTCGTCAAATAAGGACAGGTTTTCACGGAGACTGGCCTTAAATATCTGCACGTCCTGCGTCACCATGCCCACCTTCTGCCGCAGACCCTGCAAACGCACTTGGCGCAGGTCCTGCCCCCCCATGCGAATCTCGCCGGAATCGACGTCGTAAAAGCGAAAGAGCAGCCGAGTGAGCGTCGTCTTACCGCTCCCCGTGCGCCCCAGTAGACCCAATACGCGGCCGGGCTCTAGGCGGAAGTTGACGTCACGCAGCACGGGATCGCCCAGAGAATAGCTAAAGGTAACCCGATCAAATTCCACGCCGAGAGCCTGGCCTGCAGGCAAGTTTTCGAGGCCTTCTCCTATCCGCGTGTCCGTGCGAAAAAGGGCTTCTATGCGCTTGAATCCAGCCGTGGCTTTCTGTAAATCGTTGATCTGGCGACTGATTTGAAAGAGCGGCCAGCGCAGCATGGAGGTATAGTGAAAGATCAGGTAGACCGTGCCAATCGTAAATGCGCCCTCCCCATACAGCCAGATGCCCATCCCCATCGACAGCGCGTGACCAAAGGTGAACAGGATTGTCGTGATTGAGCGCAGCACGGCTCCCATCGTCTCCGAGCGCACTGCGCGGCCATAGGCATCTCGGTTCACGTTGAAAAAGCGCTCGGCCATATAGGAAACCGCTCCGTTGGGCCGAATATCCTCAATCCCCGCTAGGCGCTCTTCCAAGAAACCGTACAGACGCGAGTATCCCTCGCGCTCGGCCGCATAGTGCGGCACGGCCATACTGCGCGTGACGTTATACACGAAGAATGCGATCACGGTAAAAACGGTCATCGCAACGCCAATACGCCAATCTTCGCGAAAAAGCAGAGCCAATACGCCGAACAAAAAGACGATGCTACCAATGATCTGTACGACAAACTCAGAGAAGAAATTGGACAGCGCAGTAGCATCCCCGTCGACGCGCTCTACCATCTCGCCGGGCGTGCGCTCGTGATGGAACGACATATCCAAACGCAAGCAGTGCTCGGCGAGATCTCCCCGCATCGTGTTGGTCGCTCGCCACCCCACATCCTGTCCCAGATAAGACCCGGCCAAATAGACAAACTGACGCACGATACCAATGACCAAAAAGAGCAGCGCTGCCTGCGTCAGTTCGCTCACCGCGCCTCCTTCGCGCGCGGTGTCGATAAAATGACGAATAATCTGCGGATTGAGCAGATTCATGCCAATGCCGGAAAAGACGCACAGGGCCAGCAGCGCTACGCGCAGCTTGTAGGGCTTCAGATAGCGTCCCAGCAGCTGTGCGTATACGCGAAGCGACACGCGTTCGCCGGCCGTTCC
>CALDFW010000165.1 GCA_937942165.1 uncultured bacterium
CAAACAATCCACTGCGAGCAATTGATGCACAGACACAGCGAAGCGCCTCAGAGCAACGAGCACGCCTACACCATTGAAGTTGGCGGCACCGCTGACGGGAAAAGTATGCGCGACCCCGTCGGCTATGGGTATTACCAACAGGACTGGGAAAACAACGTAGCGCTCTCCATGGAAAACGTCGGCCATCAAGTGGTCGTCAATCCACGTATCTCTGTCAGTGGAACGAACCGTTGGCACTCACTTGAAGAGATTGTCTGCGACCTGCTAGATGACGGAATGACCGAAGCAGAAAAGGCCCGAGCAATCTGGGAGTTTGCCCGCCGGCATCGCTATCACAGCACCACTGCCGACGACGAGGTCAAAGACACCGTCAAAATGCTCAACGTCTACGGATATACCCTGTGCTGGGACGAGGCCTATACGGTTTCTAATTTGTGGCAGGCGGCCGGATTGCCGGTCCGGCGCGGCGTTCCACACGGACACTGCACAACCGAAGTCTTTTACGACGGAGCGCACCACCTGCTCGACAGCGACGAACACCTGCTCTACCTGCTGCGCGACAACGAAACCGTCGCCGGCGAGGAAGACCTGGCGCGCGATCACGACCTAGTTAAGCGAGGCCATGCCTACGGCGTGCTCAGCCGAGAGAACCGCCAGGGCGACGAGAGCGCAGCTGCGCTTTTTGTACACGAAGGTCCGCGCAGCGGAGGTCGCCCCCAAGTGGGCACTCATCGAATGGACTGCTCGCTGCGCCCCGGCGAGGCGCTGGTCTGGCAGTGGCAGGACCGCGGTCTCTATCACGGCTACGGAAAGCGGCCTCCGCGCATGTGTAACGGGGCGTGGCATTTTGTCCCGCGCCTAGATGCGACCTTCGACCAGTGGTGCGTCAGGGCAGACAACGCGCGTTCTACAGACGACCGCCTCTATCCGATTGATCCGTCAAAACCCATCGCCCTCGTCTACCGCCTGCAAACGCCCTATGTCATGGTCGGTGGACTCATCCGATACGCAGGCGACTTGACCGCTCAATGCGCCCTTTCACGCGACGGCCTATCGTGGCAACCCATCGGCCCAGACGGAACGCTCACGCCCCTATTGCCCAGTGACGGACCCGCCACATACGACCTGTATCTGCGCATCGAAGGCGTCGCCAAGCACATCGACCACATCGCCGTTGAGTTGGACCTGCAAATGGCTCCCCTCTCGCTGCCCGGTTTGTCCCTAGGAGAAAATAGGCTCCTCTATACGGACGAGAACGCAGATCGAGCCGTTGTCTTAACCCACAGCTGGAACGAACGCGATGACCTCATTCCTCCCGCTGCGCCTCGGCTAACAGAACCTATAAACGGCGAGTCCGTAGCTGGCACTCAGCCGGTCTTCTGCTGGAACCCGGTGCCCGATGCAGTGGACTATCAGTTCGAACTCAGTCCGTCAGACGACATGCGATACGCCCTTTCGCCCGTTTTTGAAAAGCTCGTCTCCAACACGCCTTTTGCTGGACAAACGCGCTGGTCTCCACCCGAAAACGGACAGCTCAACCCAGAGCATACCTACTTCTGGCGCGTGCGGGCGCGCAGCGAAAAAGGCCTATGGGGGCCCTGGAGCGACCCCGCATCTTTCACACCTTTCGCACCGGGCATTCCACTCGACGTCAAGCTACATACCGACTGGCAGACGCGGACCCAGTGGCTCAGATGGCGGGCCAACCCACAGGGCAGTGCCCCCGAGCGCTATATCGTCTATGCCAGCGACGAGCGCGGTTTCAGCGCGCGAGACGGCGAACACGAGGTATTCTGCGGGCGCGACGTCGGCATGGAAGTGCGGCCGGGAAATCGCTTCGCGGAGACGGACCAGACGGAGCTACAGGTCGTGGGTGCAGAGCGTTCGATGGCCAATAAGAGCTACTACCGCGTCGTCACTATAGACGAGCACGGCACGCCCAGCGGACCTTCAGATCTAGTGTGCGCACCGCGCCCCTTTATATTTTCTCAGCCGCCGCAGCATATACGTGCGGAAACGGAAACGCACTACGCCGTACAGAGCCTGCAGGGAGCGGGCGACCTGCGCTGCATAAGCGATGGAACGCACCGCTACCAGTCGGCCATACGCGATTTTGACACGCTGCGTTTTATACTAGACGAAGGCCCGGCCTTTATCTCATTGGACAGAGTCAGCGGCCTGATGATTTTCAAACCCGCAGCCCACCATCTCGGCCTGCACACCGTAACGCTGCGCGTGCAAAATGGCCAGGGAGGCGTCGATATACAGGGCTTTGACCTGGAGGTCTTAGCACCTCACTCATAATTAGGATCGCAAAAGAGGTATCCATCCGATGAAACGACCCAATATTTTACTGCTCTACACCGATCAACAGCGCCACGATGCGCTCGGCGTCAACGGCAACGATGATATTCAAACACCTCATCTAGATCGAATGGCCGCCGAGGGCGTCAACTTTGACCACTACTTTGTGCAAAATCCCGTCTGCATGCCCTCGCGCCTATCGTTTCTCAGCGGTCAGTATCCATCGACCCTCGGCATAACGAATATGGGGGTACCCGTCCCTGAAGATACGCCCATCCTGCCGCACTACCTGCGCAATTACGGCTACAGAAGCGCCAATATTGGCAAGCTCCACTTTCAGCCCCACGCCTGCCGCGACCACCGCGAGATCCATCCCCCGTATGGCTTTGACCACTTAGAAATCTCCGACGAACCCGGGCCCTACCCCGATGCCTACCGCGCCTGGGTCGAGCGCTTGGCACCCGACCAGCTCGATCACATCAGCCTTGGCCTGCCACCTGCGGCCGAAGTATGGCAACAACAAATGGGCATTCGGGACGGTATCCGCCACCCCTCAGAGCGGTTCCCGCTCGATGCCCTCCCCTTCCGCGGCGATAGTCAGTATACCCATACCGCGTTCGTAGCCGACCAGACGATGGACTTTATTGAGCGACATCGGCAAGAGCCCTTTCTCTGCATAGCAGGCTTCTATTCGCCGCATTCGCCCTGGGTGGCACCGCAAGAATTCATCGACCGCTACGATGCTCAAGACCTGACCATTCCATCCTATCCCCCAGAGGTCGAAGCTCGTCGCAACGGGGGAGCTTTTAGTGAAGAAGAACTGCGGCGCGCCCACGTGGGCTACTATGCCATGGTCAGCGAAGTCGACCATCACGTAGGACGCATCTTAGCCCATCTCGATGCGCTAGGGCTGCGCGAGGACACGCTGGTCGTCTTTACCTCTGACCACGGAGAATGGCTTGGCGAGCACCTGCGCTACGGCAAGGGATATCCGGGGCACGACTGCGTAACGCGCGTCCCCCTCATTATGCGCTGGCCGGGACACTTAGAGCAGCCCGGAAGAACGGAGAACGGATTAGTGGAAGGCGTTGACGTGCTGCCAACGCTGCTCGAATCGGCCGGCATACCCGCACCGGGCCACCTACAGGGCCAATCCCTGATGCCCGCACTGAGAGCCAACGCCTGGAATGGCCGAGAGCACGTGCTGACAGAGATGCACGGCTGGAAAACGCTGCGCACCCGAGACCATCGCTACGTCTTGAACAGAGACGGAAGCGAACAGCTATACTATCTGCCCGACGACCGGCAGGCCTACTACGACCTGAATGCCGACGGCGCCCAAGAAGCCCTGTGTGGACAGCTGCGCCATCAACTCCTCCTGCACCAACTCCAGAGCGAACGCCCTCAGCCGCGCGTCTGGCCGTACTGAGCAAATACAAACGAATAATCGGCCCAATCAGCTCCTCTTTGGCACGAATATTGTTTGCTTAGGGTAGGTGAGCCCGTTCCCAACGCCGGAATGGGACAATGAGTGCACAGACTGACGCAAAGGAGTGTCAAAATGCCACAGTACCGCCACATCGAGTCAACGGGGCGGGCCGATGAAATCACCGTTATCGAAGACCCGGGCATGGTAACGGAATCCGCAGACGGCACGGTCCGACCGGACTATGCCTTTATCGATCCTCACACGATCCGCGCCCATCCACGCATTATCGACGCGCTGATCAACCAGTCGGAGCGACTGTGGACGCTTGATGAATTGCTCAAGGCGCTCGACGAGTAGAGCTAGTCCACGCCGAGAAAGGCCCGCGCTGAATAGGCCGGCGCGCTGCGCGGCGAGCGCGCATCGGGGTCGGCAATCTGCGCCGTTTCCGGAGGCATAAAAACGGGTTCCGAAAGCAGGGGATCGCCCGTTTCCTCGCGCCATTTCTGCAGCCGTTGACGCATCTCCTCAAGCACGTCGGCGCAGGCGGGATCGGCGGCCACGTTATGCGTTTCGTGCGGGTCGTACAGCACGTCGTATAGGCGTTCTTCGGGCTCCTCTCGCTCGCTCCATCCATTCGCCACCAAATAGTCCTTGCTCAGACCGTCGTCGCAGTCGGGTAAGACGGGGCGGACGCGCTCGTGCAGGCGTCGAATATACTTCCAGCGATCGGTGCGCAGCGCGCGCTGCGGCTCGTAGCACACGTGATAGTTAATCTCTCCGTAGACCGCATCGCGCACGCTTTCAGCCCCTCCGACCAAGGGGCACAGAGAAACGCCCTGCAGCCACTGGGGTACCGCAAGCCCGGCCACGTCACAGACGGTCGGAAATAGATCGATATGACTGACCAGTCCGTCGACGACCTGCCCACCCACAAACCCACCCGGCCCCCTCAGTATGAGCATTACGCCCATTCCGTGGTCGGTCAGATTACATTTCATGCGCGGAAACGCGAGCCCGTGATCCGTCGTGCACACGATGAGCGTGCTCTCGCGTAGTCCATTCGCGTCCACGGCATCGAGCACCGTTCCTACGAGCGAATCGAGCGTTCGCGCCGAATCCACATAGAGCGCCATATCAGCGCGCGTTTCAGCAGTATCGGGAAGGGGATCCGGAGGGCGCACATAGCGTGGATCTGCGTGCTCTATCCCTTCGGGAGGGCCGTCAAAACCCTCGCCCTTGCGGTGCGTTGCACCAAAGCCCACATCGAGGAAAAAGGGGCGATCGTGTGACTCGGCGATAAAAGAAGCAGCGCGCAGAGCCGCCCCCCTATCGCCTCCATCGCCGCCCTCAATACGCTCGTAGCCCCCCTCCTGCGGATCTTTTACCACGTGCTGTATACCCGTGCGCACCGTCTGATATCCCGCCTCTCTGAGAAAGACGGGCAGCAGGCGCTCTGGATGGGGTAGGGACCACCCGCGATTGACCAATCCCCCCATGCCGCAGCTGTGCGCCCACTGACCGGTCAGCAGGCAGGCGCGACTCGGCGAGCAAGTGGGATTGGCGCAAAAAGCGCGGCGGAAAAGCGCGCCCTCCTCGGCTAAACGCTGAATCCGCGGCGTGGGAATGGCGTGGCCATAGGGCTGCACGTAGCGCCCCGTATCGTGCGAGTGAATGTAGATGATATTCACCATGTAAAAGCCTCATTTTTGATATCCATAGCAGACCGATGCAGCGGCTAAGCTAAATCAAGGGACATACCTCATCAACAAGGACCGCACGAGAATGTTCATTTGTATGTCCCAGCATGGACGCAAACGGTGCCAATGCGCTACATTATGGAGGTAACGCGCCCGTCGGATCTGGATTGGGCGAACTCGCGGAGACATCAATGGTAGTTGACGAAAAAATACATCGCTGGATGGGCGTCGGCGTCTTTTTACTAACGCTGGTCGTCTACATCAAGACCATGGCGCCGGCCGTATCCTTCTGGGACTGCGGCGAATTTATCGCCACTTCGTACATCCTCGGCGTGCCACACCCGCCCGGATCGCCGCTCTACGTCCTGCTCGGACGCGTCTTCTCGCTCGTACCACTGGGCGACGTGGCCGCGCGCGTCACCTTTATGTCGGCGCTCTCGTCGGCCCTGGCCGTCTGGTGCGTCTACCTGTCTATGCTCGCGCTGGGACGCCGCGCGCTGGGAGG
>CALDFW010000166.1 GCA_937942165.1 uncultured bacterium
CCAGCCGAAGCGAGAAAAGCGCGGCGCAGATAGCGACTAAACCCTTCATCAGCATAGTTTGTCAAACTTCGATCTATGCCGCGCAACCCCGTTTCTACCATTCGTTCCTCCCCCATTTTTTGCTGCTAAAGTAGGGTGCACATGGCCTGGCTGCAACGGGCCTGTTTCGCACGCCGGCACACCTTGCCCACCCCATGCTCATACCCTAAACTCTTATCACACCGCAGCCACCCGCTAGCCCGACAGGACCATGCCGTGATCCGCGACACCATACCCGATGGGGTACCTGCTCCCGACCCCCCTGCCCCTGAAACCATCTTAGACTACCTAGCCTATCTAAAACGGCGCGTGCTAGGCAATTATATGATCCACCACGAGACGATTCCAGCGCGCCCCGAACGGCTCGTAGGCGATTTATCTCATCTGCCTCCATGCGTGCCAGACATCCTCGAGGCAGCCGGTATTCCAGCCCTCTACACGCATCAGGCCGAGGGCATTGAAAAAGTGCTTCAGGGACGGCACGTGGCCATCGCCACGCCAACGGCTTCCGGCAAAACTATGGTGTATAACGTGCCCGTGCTGAGCACGCTATTAGAGAATAAAAAAGCGCGGGCCTTGTATATATTCCCCCTCAAAGCGCTTGAACAGGATCAGTTTGACGAGATTAAAGGCCTTATGGAGGCCTTAGACCCCGAGCTAACGGTGGGCATCTACGACGGCGACACGTCCGATTATAAGCGCAAAAAAATGCGCGCGAATCCGCCTCACGTTCTTTTCACGACTCCCGACATGCTCCACTCCGGCATTCTCGCCTTTCACGAAGCCTGGGCCGATTTCTTCTCTCACCTACGCTTTATCGTGATCGACGAACTGCACACTTACAGCGGCGTCTTTGGCACGCACGTGCTCCACCTGTTCCGCCGCCTCAACCGCATCTGCTCCTATTACGGCTCCGATCCGACGTATATCACTTCATCGGCCACTATGGGCAACCCGGAAGAGCTCGCCTCTTCGCTTATCAACCGTCCGTTCCACGCCATTACGGAAAACGGAGCCCCGGCAGCGGCGCGCCACTTTGTCTTTCTAAACCCACCAGAAAGCCCCAATACCTTGGCGGCCAACCTGCTGCGCCTGAGCGTGCAAAAGGACTACCGCACGATTGTTTTCACGCGCGCGCGCGTAATCACCGAGTTGGTGTATCGCTGGGCCACGCAAAGCCGCCCTGATCTGCGCTCGAAAATCTCGTCTTACCGGGCCGGCTACCTGCCCGAAGAGCGCCGCCAGATCGAACACGATCTCAACAGCGGCGACCTCCTCGGCGTCGTATCTACGTCGGCATTGGAGCTGGGCATCGACATCGGCGGCCTAGACGTCTGCGTGCTCGTCGGCTACCCGGGATCGATTATCAACACGTGGCAGCGAGCCGGTCGCGTCGGTCGCGCCGGACGCGAATCTCTCATTATTCTCATCGCTTCCAAAGATGCCCTCGACCAGTATTTCATGAAGCATCCCGTGCAGTTTTTCGATCGCGGCGTCGAGGACGCAGTCGTCGATCCCGCCAATAAATACATTCTAAAAAACCATCTGGTGTGCGCAGCACGCGAGTTTCCCCTGACTACGCAAGAGTCCGAATACGAGATGTCCAACTGGCGCGAAGCGGTCGACGAACTGGTCGCGGAGGGGTTACTGCTACAGGGAGCAGACGGGGACGCCTGGTTTGCCGCACGCAAGCAGCCACATCGCCTAGTCAACATGCGCACCATCGGCGAGTCCTACAATATTATCGAGGACGGACGCAACGGACTCATCGGCACCGTCAGCGGCGGTCAGGTATACGGCGAGTGCTACGAGGGCGCCGTCTATCTGCACAGAGGCCGCCAGTATCTGATTGGGCAACGCAACCCAGAGAAGGGGCAGATTTTTGCAAAAGAGGTCGACGTCCCCTACTTCACGCGTGCCAAGTCCGAGAAGGATACGGAGATCCTCGAAGAGCTTCGCTCTAAGCCCATGGACGGCTTTATGGCAAAGCTCGGCCGGCTAAAGGTCTCTTCGCAGGTCGTCGCCTACGAGAAAGTCCGCGTCGGCGATCAGGTCATCATCAGTCAGCACCCACTCGAATCCCCGGTGCAGCACATTGAGACCGTTGGCTTCTGGATTGAGCTAGACGCGCATTTCAAAAAGGACCTGCGCCGAAACAATTTCCACTACATGGGATCGATCCACGCCATCGAGCACGCCATGAAGTCGCTCTTTCCCCTCTTGGCACTGAGCAACCGAACGGACGTGGGCGGTATTTGCTATCCAATGCATCCGCAGCTAAAAAAAGGGGCCATCTTTGTGTATGATTATCATCCCGGCGGCATTGGCCTGGCGGAAAAGGGCTTTGCCAAACTCCAGCGCCTGCTAGAGATGACGCTGGATATGGTAGAGGGATGCGACTGCGAACTGGGCTGTCCGTCGTGCATACACTTTCCCACCTGCGGCGCCGGCAACGTGCCGCTGGACAAAGCTGGATGTGAACACCTCCTCAACGTGCTGACGGGACGGAAAAAAATCGATATCACTACGCTGCCCGCCAGCGAAGAAATCGAAGACGACGAGCCCCCGCTCTACGCCGACTGGGAGGACGAGGACAGCGATGAGACGCCGCCAGAGGCCGAAGCGGGCCCACGCGTCGTCGTATTTGATTTGGAAACCCAGCGCTCAGCTGCCGAGGTAGGCGGGTGGAATAAAGCGCATATGATGGGCATGTCCGTCGGCGTCGTTTGGGACAGCCACGAACAAAAATGTACTTCCTATTTTGAGGAGCACGTCGACGCACTCATCGAGCATTTACAGCAGGCCGATCTCGTCGTGGGGTTTAACATCATCGGCTTTGATTACACCGTCCTGCGCGGCTACAGTAAGTTCGACTTCAAGGGGCTCAACACGCTCGACATTCTGCGCGAAATCCACGGCCGCCTTCGCTACCGAGTCAGCCTCGACTCGGTGGGCAAAGCTACGCTCGACGCAGCCAAGAGCGCCGACGGTCTCATGGCGCTCCAGTGGTTCAAAGAGGGCCGTTTAGACCAGATCGAAGCCTACTGCCGCAAAGACGTCGAACTGACGCGCGACCTGTTTTACTATGCGCTCGAGCACGGCTATCTGCTTTTTGATCGCAAGAATGAGGGCCGCATGCGCATTCCGCTCGA
>CALDFW010000167.1 GCA_937942165.1 uncultured bacterium
CAGGTCATCGACGAAGCGGTGGCCATGGTCGTCGGCGTGCGCGAGGGGATCGGCTACGGCGTCGATTTAGGGTTGGAGATTCACCGCAATCTGCGCATCGAAGAGGCGATTACGCTGGCGCGCGAACTGGAACCCTATCGGATTCTTTACTACGAAGATCCGCTGGCCCCAGAGAGCGTTGAGGGACTGGAGATCATGGCGCGCAGCGTGCGCCTGCCGGTGGCGACGGGCGAGCGATTTTACAGCATTCAGCAGTTTAAAGATCTGATCGATCGCAAGCTGGTCAGTTTGATTCGCCCGGACGTTTCATTGGCGGGAGGATTCACGCAAATAAAGAAGATTGCGGCCATCGCCGAGTCGGCCTTTGTTGGCATCTTTCCGCATCTGATGGGCAGCGCCGTCAACAACGCCGCCTTTACTCACTTTGCTGCGGCCATCCCTAACTACGTGCTGATGGAGAGCAACGCGGCGGGTGCGGCCGTAGTCGACGAGCCCATGCCCATTCGAGAGGGCTATCGAATCGTCTCCGACCGGCCGGGGATCGGCGTTGAGATCGATGAAGAGCTGATTGCTCAGTATGTCCATAAGCAGGTGCCGATCACCGGCCATTTTCACGCCGATGGATCCGTTGCACACTGAGTCCATGTGCATTGCGCATGTCGATGGAATGATCCAGAAGAGTAAAACGGGACCCCGATGGAGCACGATTGAATAGAACCATTCCCAGTGTCTATACGGAGCATCTGGATGAGCGCAGCGATGGCCAGACGCTAGGCCAGGGAGCCGCTATCAGCTGGCGCGGTTTCTGGACGGGGGCCTTTCTCAGCTTCTTTTTGGCTATTGGAGCGCCCTACGCCAATACCGCGATGCACGCGACCTTTATGGCATGGGACTTTAATACGCCCGGAGCCATCTTTCTTTTTTTGGTGCTGATCGGCCTACTCAACGCGCTGTTTAAAGTGGCCTCGCGGTCTCGCGCTAAGGCTATCGGCTTGGCCGTCGCTGCGCCCGTTCTGTTTGTCACCTATTACGGGTTGAACGAGGTGGACACGCTCAGGCCAGGACTGTGGTTGGCCTCTTTCCTCTTGGCGTCCGCTCTGCTAAACGTGCCGCTGGCTTTTCGCGGTATGACCCTAGCGCTCAACCGCGCCGATTTGGTTCTCGTGTATGTCATGCTGCTGGTGGTCTCTGCCCTGTGCACGATGGGGATGAGCCAGCAGCTTCTGCCGATTATTTCGGCCCTAGCTTACTATGCGACGCCGGAGAATAAATGGGCGGAGAAACTCGTGCCGCTTATGCCAGATCGGCGCATTCTAGTAGATGATGGGTCCGACAACCAGTCGTTCTATGAGGGCTTAGGGCCCCACGTTAGCGTGCCGTGGGAAGCGTGGATGGAACCGCTGTTCTGGTGGAGTATCTTGCTCATGTCGCTCTACGTGGCCATGATCTCAGCCGCGGTGATCTTACGCAGACAGTGGATGGAGCGCGAGAGGCTGGCCTATCCGCTAACGCAGGTTGGTCTGGCCATGGTGCGCGGTGAGGGAGAGAAAGGGCTGGTAAACAGCTTTTTTCGCAGTCGAGCCATGTGGTGTGGCGCGGCCTTACCGCTCTTTTTTGGCGCGCTTAAAGGCTTGCATAGTTACGATCCGAGCTACCCCTTAATAAACCTGTCTTGGGTGGCTTCCTACGTTGGAACGCAAACGCTGCAGCTGCGCGTGGTCTTTTCCATTATCGGTTTCTCCTATCTGATCAATACGCATATCTCTGCTGGACTGTGGTTTTTTCATCTGTTGGCCAAGGCCGAATCAGAGGCGCTCGCGCTGGCCGGCATGCGCTCGACGCAAACCTTTGTATACGGTATAGCCGAACAGCCCTATTTGGCCTATCAGGCGGGCGGTGCGCTGATCGCCATGGTGCTCATGGGGTTATGGGTTGGGCGTCAGCACCTAAGAGACGTGCTGCGCAAAGCGCTAACCGGTGCGGATGACGTCGACGATAGCGACGAGGTCGCTTCCTATCGCGGGGCGCTGTGTGGCCTCGTCGGTGGCAGCGCCGTCGTAGTAGTATGGCTGTGGCTCATGGAGACCAAGCTGTGGGTTGCCCTGCTCTTTGTCGTTTTGGCGTTGCTCATCTTTATAGGCATCAGTCGGATTGTTGCAGAGGCCGGTTTGGCTGCCGTGCGCGCGCCGATGATCGCGCCGGATCTCGTAATGCAGGGGCTCGGATCTACGCTGGTGGGATCTGGGAGCGTGTTCAATATGTCGCTAGCCTATATATGGGCTAGCGATATCCGCATATTTATCTTGGCGCTGATGGCCAACGGGCTCAAGCTAATCGAAGAGATGGATCGCCGCAGTCGGCGCCTCGTGCTGTATGGGGCCTATTTGGCCGTGTGTATTGGGGCGTTTGGCTCGTGTTGGATGGTGCTCAATATGGCCTATCGACACGGGGGCATCAATTTGGTGGGCTGGTTTTTTAAAGGGGGACCAGCCGTTGTCTATGATACGGCCGTGCGCAACCTAGAGCCGGCCGGCATCGCGTGGAACGAGTTGGGCTTCTTTGCTTTGGGTGGGGGCATTATGGTGCTCTTGACCTGGGCGCGCCAGCACCTGCTGTGGTGGCCGCTCCATCCGCTGGGTTTTGCCGTTGCCGCCAACCATTTAATGAATAAAATATGGTTCAGCATTTTTATCGCTTGGGTATTAAAATGCGCTGTAATGCGCTATGGAGGCCCCGCTTTTTACCTGCGCAGTCAGCGTTTTTTCCTCGGCCTCATAGCGGGCGAAGCGCTGATTAACGGCCTGTGGATCGTCGTTGACTATGTAACGGGTCACACGCGGAATATTATTTTTATCCTCGGATAGCTAACCCGATAGGAGAGATACAATGACTGAACCAATACTAACGCATGACCAAGTCGCATCCTATATCGAAGACGGATACCTGCTCGTCTCTGGGCTGATTCCCTGTGACGTGGTTCAGCGTGCGGAGGCGGCGATGTGGCGCTGCATGGGGTTAGACCGCAACGATCCGGGCTCTTGGAGTGAGCGCACGGCCGATCACGGCCATTATGAAGACGCCGAGCTGACGGCCGTCTATACCGACAAGCTGCTGACGGCTGCCTGGCAGCTGAGCGAAGGGGGCTTAGAGCGCGAAGACTTTCGTCCACCCAAGGGCGGTTTTGCGATTAACAGCTTCCCAACGGATAGCGCATGGGCACCGCACGGCCCGCACATAGATCACTCCATCAAAGAGCACGGCCACGAGAGCTTTCCCGCGGCTTTTCGCGTGGCAACGATGACTTTTTTAAACGACGTCGAGCCGCACGGTGGAGGAACGGTAGTGTGGCCTGGATCGCATCGCAAAATTGCCGCACTCGCGCGCAGTAATCCCGACTACTACCGTCCGATGTGGGTGCTGGGGGGAGAGTTAGATAAGGCGGATATCGGCGAGTGCGTGGAGATTGTTCCGCAGGGGGGAGACGTGCTGTTCTATCACGTGTTCTGCGCCCATTCGGGCAGTCTCAACGCGACTGACTATCCGCGCTTGGCCATGAATATGAAGTGGTGATAAGACTAGTGTAGCTGCAGGCGTTCCATATGGCTGCGTATCGCCTCTGCCCGTTCTGGTCGCAGCCGTGCCGCCGAGGTGAAGTGGACTTTGGCGGCTTCTGATTCGCCGGTTTGATACAGCGCCATGGCCAAGTTGAAATGGGCGTCTGCGTAGTCTGGGCGGTGGGCCACGGCTTGGAGCAGCTGCTCTATTACTTTGTCGGTCTGCCCGGCGGCGCTGAGCGCAATTGCGTAGTTCACGCGTGCTTCTGCGTAGTCAGGGCGCAGGTTCAGACAGGCCTCGAAATGGGTGCGCGCCTGGCTAATCTGCCGCACGCGGAGATAGAGCATGGCCAGCGTGTGGTGATGCTCTGCGTGATTGGGCGCTTCCAAGAGCATGGTCTCATAGCCCTGGATTTCCTGGGTAATCCACTTGCGCGCGTAGTGCTGCTGGAGGGTCTTGAGATCTGAGTTATTTCTCGGTACGACCTGCAGCGTCATGTCTCCCATTTCATTGCTCGAATGCAGTCCGTAAAAAATGCGCTGGGGCGGATCGTGCGGATTAAACGGATTCTCCGCCGAATTATCATACGCGTATTCCATGACGATCTTGGCGCCCCGCGGTAGGTGTACGGGCTGGGCATAGCGATAGTCGTCTTGCCAGTTAAAATCCCATTCGTCAATGCGAATCAGCCACTCGCGGTGTCCGTCGGGTAAATCGGCGTAGACCGCCATCTGCTTGCCCAGATAATGCGCATGTGGATAGATGCCGGCCACGTGCACTTCTACGGGTAGCGTAAACTCGTCTCGCAGGGTGTAGTGGTCTTCCCCAGCGGGTATGTCAATGTCTTTACGTCCAAGGCGAAGCAGGGCGGGGGTGCGTTCGGGAGGACCTTCGGCGTAGTAGAACCCGACCCGAACAGAGACATTTTCAGGGCGTCCGGACGGCAGCATGTGGAGCTGCACGACTAGGTCCGTTCCGGGGGCTAGCTGCCAGGCCAACGACGGATCGCGATAGGGTTGTTTGCCGGGTGTCCAGCCCAGAAAGTGTCCGTCGGGACCCTGCGCTTCGCCGAATACCATGCCGTCAAATCCGGGTCCGGCTTCGCGTGCGTCGTGTTTGCGGGCTGCACCGCTGCGGTCAAACATCAGCACTGCGTGGTGGATAACGGTGGCCTGATCGGTTCTAAATTCGACGGCTTCAATATACCGAGCTGAATCGATTGGTATGGGCAGCACAAAGTTGCGGAACTGATCTGCACCTTCAGCCGGTAGAATGTAGGGCTCGTCCATTTCCACCACTAAGCCGGGCGTGCCCAGCTGCCACCCTTGGGTAAACTGAGGCAGCGAAGGCAGCTGTGTTAGATCGCCCGCGGGTGCATTGTGCTGGGCCCACTGTTGGATTAGGGCGATCTGATGATCGGTCAGACGGCGTTCGCCGATAAACGATCCGTAGCCGGCCGTTGGTTGCCAAGGGGGCATATAGCGACTCGCCGTTACTTCGGCGATCTGACGCGCGCGGTTGGAGACTGCATTATACGTCGTGAGCGGAAAGGGACCGGGTCCACCCGACCGGTGACAGGGCACGCAGTTGGAAAAAATAATCGGTGCAATATCGTCGCTAAACGTTGGTGCGACCTCTTGCTGTGCGGCTTTCTGACAGGCGGAAAGAGCTAGTATAAAGATGAAGAAGAGTATGCGCATGGAGTGAGTTTGCACTAAATGCCTCACTCTTTCAAGTCGGCGATATAGCAGCCAACGGACCGGGTGCGAGATATGGAAGGAGCGAGACCGGCCAGCACTGCCTGTAGGGCCGCCTCCAGATCGTGCGTGCGCGCTGTTGGTCGCTGTTTGCCAAAATCTATGTAGCGGTCATCTATTCTACCGCTATAGACGAGTGCGCTCGCCCGATCAAAGAGGGCCGCCTGCGGCGTAGTGACCGCTTCTGCACGCGCTACGAGGGTGTGCTGAGGGTCGCGCAGCGCCGATATGTCATAAGAAAAAGCGCGCAGGTGCTGTTGAATAGATTTGCTGTCCAGATTGGGATCTACGTAGATCAGATAGAATAGGGTCTCATCGCTTCCATAAGTGTCTGCGAGCCTGCGTATTTCGGGGGCATAGCGGTTTGAAATCGGACAGTCGGGGCCGACAAAGAGCAGAACTGTAGCGCGGGCACGGGTCGTCAGTGGATTAAATGGACGTCCTGCTAAATCGTAGGCGGTCGCACCATCGCGAAGAAGGATCAGTGCGGCTACCGCTAGCAGCAGAAGCGTCGCTATGTAGGTGCGAATTGACATGAGAGAGCGCTCGCTTGCCGTAGAATAGAGCATGTGTATAGGAGATATAGGAGACTAGAGGGTAAGGTAGCGTTAGGCGATCGTCTGTCAACATGCCGACTCTGCGGTTGGATGGCGCGATATTGTGAGGCTATATTGAATATGTGCGATTGTGGAATAGAGGCGTTGGGGCAGTGAGCCCGTTCAGCGTGGGGTAGAATCGCATGACAACGCCGTGTGCCGCGGTATTAGGAGGGAACCTATGACAGATCGACCCAACGTAGTGTGGATATTTGGCGACCAGCACCGAGCCCAAGCACTTGGATGTATGGGCGACGCCAATGTGCATACGCCCAATATCGATGCGCTCGCAGCCGATGGTGTGACCTTCTCTCGCGCCGTTTCCGGCTGTCCGCTCTGCTGTCCTTACCGCGGATCGCTGCTGTCGGGACGCTATCCGCATCGCGCTGTCCCGGGTCATCAGATGCAGCTTCCACCGGAGTTATTAACGGTGGCACAGCCTTTTCGCGCTGCCGGTTATCACACGGCGTACTTTGGCAAGTGGCATTTAGACGGCTATCAAGAGCGAGACGGCCGCGCCGTTTTTCATCGCGTGCCGCGTCCGCGTCGCGGCGGATTTGATACGTGGCTGGGCTACGAGAATAACAACGCGCAGTACGATACCTGGTTGCACGGACATACAGGGGAAGAGGAAGTTGAACAGCATCGGCTCGAGCGCTATGAGACCGACGCCTTGACCGATCTGTTGCTGCGTCACGTGGAGGAGCGCGCTGCAGACGGCGCGCCGTTTTTTGCCGTGCTCAGCGCGCAGCCTCCGCATAATCCCTATGTCGCTCCAGCCGAGTGGATGGGGCGCCACACGCCCGAAGGAGTCCAGCTCAGACCAAATGTTCCCGCGGTGGATTGGGTGCGGGAACGAGCCCGACGCGAGCTTGCTGGCTATTACGGCATGATAGAGAACCTCGACTGGAATGTGGGGCGCCTGATGGAAAGGCTGCGCGCGCGCGGACTTTACGATCAGACGCATATCGTTTTCTTTTCCGATCACGGGGATATGCACGGCTCGCAGGGACAGTTTCTCAAGACCTCGCCCTGGGAAGAGGCCATGCGCGTGCCGTTTATCTTGGGTGGAGGTCGACGCTACGAAATGAAAGCGGGCACGCGCGTCAATGCGCCCATCAATCACGTCGACATTGGCCCGACTTCGTTGGGCCTGTGTGATATCGAAGTGCCCGACTGGATGCCTGGAACAGATTATTCGCACCATCGCCTGCGTAAAGTCGCTGCGGTAGAAGACCCCGATTCGGCCTATCTCCAGCTCGTAGTGCCCACCGGGCACGGCGACAGCATAGACCGGCCTTGGCGCGGAGTAGCGACGCGAGACAACTGGAAGTACGTCGCGCTAGAAGGCCAGCCGTGGATGCTCTACAACCTGAACGAAGATCCCTACGAACAGGCTAATCTGGCCTTTAATACGCGCTATCGCAGCGAACGCCATCGCCTGCACGAACGCTTGGCCCAGTGGGTTGATGATACGGGCGATGTGTTTCAACTACCCCAACTGTAGAGGGGCTGCTAAGAGTCTGCGTGATTTGGCTATGTCTATTGATGAGAACCGGCTGTATGTGCGCTTTTCGGCAGCGAGAGCGCGGAGTATCGCCATTGCACAATTGAGGGAGGAAGAATGAAAAACGAATTGAGCGAGGAACAGATCGCCCAGTATCAGCGCGACGGGGCTCTGGTTGTAGAAGGTTTTCTCGATGCCGATGAGCTGGCGCTTTGGCGCGCGCACGTCGATGAGGCGGTTGCCCAACGACAGGATCGAAAGATGGCCAACAGCGATTGGAAGAGCGGCGATTCGTATTACGATCGGGTCTTCACTCAGCGGCTCAATCTGTGGATGGACCACGAGGGCATGCGCCAGCTTATGCTCGACGAGCGTTTGGGCAAAATGGCGGCCGATTTGGCCGGCGTTGAG
>CALDFW010000168.1 GCA_937942165.1 uncultured bacterium
AAAAAAGGGGCCCACCGACGATACCCAGCAGTAACTGGATGGCCAGCTTTTCACGCAGCGATGCTGGCAGCATAAAATACGCTGCGGTGTGACTGCGGGTTTCCAGCGTTTTGGAGAGAGGCATCATAAAAGCGGCTGGAATTAAAGTGTAGAACATGATGACAAACGGACCCGCAAAATTCTGGTATTTCAGCTCAAACAACGGTGCAAAATACAAGAAAAAGAAGCTGACGATCACAACGAGAGGAGCCAACCAGACGAGGCGGCGGCGATCGCGTAATTCGTTGACTAGCAGCTGCACGATGCGCTGCCTCGACGTATGCAGTGGGGTATTCATAGCTGGGCTCCTGCGGAAAGGGCGTTGGTCAATCGCTGCGGTTCGGCCATGGCCGCGTTAAAGAGGGTCTCTAAGTCGACCTGGGCCAGCGGTGCCCCCGAGGCGGCGACCAAATAGCGCTGGCCCAGCGGCCGATCTTCGCTGTAAATGAGGTCGGCCTCTTGGGCTGGCTGTTCGGTTAGCCCGACGGCGCTGTGCACGGCGTCGAGATCGGCCTGAAACACGATCTTGCCGTCTTTTAGGACCATCACAGAATCGAGCAGATTCTCCACCTCGAGAATCTGGTGGGTCGAAATAATCACGCAGCGATCCTCGTCTAGGTGACGAGCTATAATGCGGCGAAACGTGCTTTTGGACGGGATGTCGAGCCCGTTGGTTGGCTCGTCGAGCAGCAGCAGACGGCATCCGGTAGCCACCCCAAAGGCGATCATGGCCTTTTTGTGCTGCCCGGTCGACAGAGCCTTTAGCGACTTGTCGGGGGCGACCTCGCATTCTTCCAGTAGCGCGCCGTAGAGCGCGTGGTCAAAGCGCGGATAAAAGCCGGCGCGCTCCTTGGCCAGGTCGAGGGCGCTGTGGGGCGAGACCGGCACCTCGTCGAGCACGATAAAGGCGTCTTGCAGCATTTCGACTTCGCGCCTGCTCGCGTCGTGCCCGAGCGTCGTGCAGGTGCCCTGCCACGCCCGCCGCAGGCCGCTGATCAGCTTGAGCAGGCTGGTCTTGCCCGCTCCGTTGAGCCCCAGCAGGCCGTGAACTCCCGGATTTAAATGCAGGTCGAGCCCGTCAAAGAGCAGGTCTGAACGACCGTAACCAAATGAAACTGCACTGAGTTGAATCATTTTTTGTTTCCCGTGAATTAGTGTATTATCTAACTAGTGCACTGGTATTCTACTGCAACAATTCTTGAAAGTCAAGATTTTTTTGCAGAACGGGTCAAAAAAATGTCTTTTGGGGGTATTAGAGGCTCGGTATCCGCCCGACGACGGGCTAGTTACGTCAACGGACGGGGTATTCTATGGGACATACAAGCTGGGGCGTTTTACCGACAAAGCGCACGCCCCGTAGGTCGGCTGACCCACGGGGATGTGCGCAGGCTTAAGAGGCTAGCGAGCGGAAGAAGTCGCGGAAGAGAATCGTCTCGGACAGGTTGTCGCACTCGTTGCAGTGCTCCCAATCGATCCACACGTACTCGATGCCGAGCCAGCCGCGGTAGCCGGTTTGGCCCATGACGTCGACGATGCGCCCATAGTCGATGGTGTTGCGCGCGAAGCGCTCCTGCAAGCGGCCCCGGCGTCCGCCGCGGGCGTGAAAGTGGCTGGCGTGCTCTACCAGCGGCTCGACCTCCGCATCGGGCAGGCCGATGCGCGTGAAGTGCGTGTAGTCGAGCGTCAGCGTCAGGCCGGGCACGTCCTCGATGAGTTTGGCGGCTGCCTTCGGCCGCGGGGCCAGTGAACCGATATGCGCTTCGACGCCGTAGACCAGCTTGTGGGCGTGGGCCTCTTCGACGCGCCAGGCCAGCTCGTCGACGGCTCGGCTCCAAGAAGAGGCGCGCGTCTCTTCGGCAAAGAGCACGCCGGGCAGGCTGGTCACGTGTTTCGCGCCGCATTCGGCGGCGTACTCCAGCGTCTTGCTAAACCCGTCGCGCGCGCTGCGCCGCCGTCGCGCCTGCGGATGATTGAGGGCGCACTCCGCGAAATCTTCTCCCAGCTGCAGGAAGATGTCGGCGGCAACTAGCCCGCGATCGCCGAGCTTTTTCTTCAGCTGGCGCGCCGAGGGGCGCAGCCGTTTAAACTCGCGCGATGGCCACAGGTGAGAGCGATCCTCAAAGAGGCCGATGTCGACGCCTTTGATGCCGAGCATGGCAATGAGGTCGAGCGCCTTGGCGTGCGGCAGCAGGGGAAAGGTAAAATCGGCACAGGCTAGTTTGGGTTTCATTATACGTTCTCCTCACTCTGGTCGAGAAAGCTCTCGCCCTCATAGGGCAGCGGGCCGCTGGGCCGCGGATAGCGAATCTGAGCGGGCGTTTCCTCAATGGCGGCGGCCCACGCCGCGCGCCAGTCTTCGTAGGCCGTCTCCGAAGCGGGGTCGCGGCGGCTGCGCGCAACGAGGTTGGGCCACTCCGGACGCGGCGACGGAGCGTCTGTTTGCTGGTAGCGCAGGTCCAGGCTCCAGCGAACCTCGTCCGTCTCATTGGGCCCCGATCCGTGCGGCGTCAATTTGTGCATAATGAGCACGTCGCCCTTTTTCATCGCTAGGACCGCCTTTTCAGTTTGCGGCAGGCCCTGGCCAAACGACCAGTACACGGTGCGCTCCCGATGCACGCCTGGCTGCACTTCCAAGCAGCCGTTCTCCTCGTTTACATCTACCAGGGGAATCCACACAGTGACCTGTAAAATGTCCTTGGCTTCTTGCGTGGTAAAAATGGCGTCCTGGTGAAAGGGAACGTCGGTCGAGGGCATCTTGGGGCGGATGTGCGATACCGGATTGCAGGCGACCTCCGAACCGATAAACGGCTCGATCAGATCCACCAGACGCGCGTTGCGCAAAAAATCGAAGGTGTTGCGGCGGCGAGTAAAGCCGATGTCGGGACAGAGCTCGACTTCACCGCACTCGGCCGACAGGCGCGCCAGTCGCCTCGTAAACGGCTCTCGCTCGTAGAGATCGGCGACCTGGCCCCGATCGTATAGGTCTCGGGCGACCTCGTCTACAATATGTATGTGGTCTTCGATAATGGGCGCTAGGTCGGCGTCGCTCAGGCCGCCTTCGATGATCACGTAGCCCTGCTCTTTGTAAAAGTCGAGATGCGCTTCCGTAACATGCATGGTTCACCTCTTGGCGTTTCGTGTGAGATCACCTACGACCGAAAAGAAATCGCGGGTTGGATGCAAAAGGGGGTGCTCAATATTCGACCATGGTGTCGCAGGTTAGGTGGTCTCCCGGGCTAACGCCCAGCATATCGGCGTAGCGCAGATAGAAGCCGATGCGGTCTTCCACCCGATAGTCTCCCGCTCGCGCTGCACCGCATTCTTGCCGGCCGTTGATAATGTTAACGGTCAAACCAAACCCCGGATAGCGTCCGGCGCTGGCCTCTTCGGCTGGAGGTTCCCACGCTCCGGTCATCACATCGTGGCAGGACGGTTTTGGCAGCTGGGTGGTCATCCAAAACCACAGCGCCGCCTGCCAGCCGACCAGCCCGTCTTCCGCCACGAGAGAGGGATTGGCCAAGAGCGGCTGTCCGAGGGCCTCGCCCGCTGCTCCGTAGTTGTAGTTCCAGCTCAGCTGCAACGGTCCGCGACCGTGGTAACTCTCCCCGCGCTTGCAGGGAAATTCGGTCGAGGTGGACTGGCAGTAGGTCTCGGCGCAGGGGCTGGGCGTTCCTCCGCAGGCCAGTTCCTCTCTGAAGCACAGCCCCCAGGCAAACGGGCCGTCCGGCGCCTCGGCCCAGCCCCCCGTGGTCTCGTGCGAGACGTTGGCCAGAAAAGCCGCCACTTCGCGTCGTCGCGCCTCGTCGCTGCCCGTAGTGCCAAAGGCCGGAAACCGCCCGGCCGCTCTGATGAGCGATTCGTAGGTAAAAGCCGACGCGTTACAGGCGGTCTCTGCCTGATGGAGAAACATGGCGGAAAACATTTCGGGGGATAGCACGTCGGCCAGCGAACGGTCCGAGGCCGGTTCGTCCGTATTCTCTGCCGTTTGGTCCGAACGGACCGCGTCGTCGCTTCCGCAGGCGGTCAGTACGCAGACCAACAGCAGTTTGTAGCCTATCCGTAGCACTTTCATCATGGAGCCGTTCCGTTCCCCTTGTCTTTAAGCACGGCGCCGGGCCACTGGTCGCTGCTGGACGTGACGTCGACCGTGATGCCGTCGGGATCTTCCACCTTAAAGGCCCCTTCGCTGATGTGATCTGGGCTGACGGGTATCTTGCCCGACAGGCCGTCGGAAAAGATCTCGTATCCCATGTCGGAGAGGCGCCGCGCCGTCTCTTCGAGATCGTCCACCTGCACGCCGATGTGCAGGTAGTCGAGCATGCCGCTGACGTGGGCCGGACGCGCTGGACCGCTGTGCTGGAAGACGCGAAAGTTGTGGTAGCCGTCGCTCAGGTCATAGCAGTTTTCCATCTGCGAGAACACGGGCAGCCCCAAGCCGTCGCGCCAGAAGCGAATGGTCGTTTCCAGGTCGCTGGCGCGCACGCCGATGTGTACGAGTGTGGTAGACATATATTCGCTCTCCGCGATACGGTGTTTTCAGGGTGTGCCGGGCAAGGTACACAATAGATATAGCATCGGCAATTTGAATAGTTGTGGGGGGTACGGGCGCGGTGCTATTTGACGACTCCGGCCAATTGCGTTTTATATCTCATCGCGTCCACGCTTTCCCCCGAGGTATTATGACTACCCAAGCGCTTCGCTTTGCTATCGCGACCGATATCCATCAGGATATCATGCACGACGGGCCCCAGCGCCTGCAGACCTTTCTCGATGCGGCCGTGCAAGCCCAAGTCGATATGGTCGTCCAACTGGGCGATTTCTGTCAGCCGACCGAGGCTAACCGCACGTTCCTAGCGCAGTGGGAAGCGCTCGAACTGCCGCGCTACAGCGTGCTGGGCAATCACGATATGGACGGCGGCTTCACGCGCGAAGACGCCGTGGCCTATATGTCGATGCCGGGCCGCTACTACTCCTTTGATCAGGAGGGATGGCACTGTATTGTCCTCGACGGCAACGATCCCTCCGATCCGCCCGTAGAGGGCTA
>CALDFW010000169.1 GCA_937942165.1 uncultured bacterium
TGCGCACCCAGCTAAAGTACTGCTCGCCGCAGAAATCCATAAAGCCGAGCTTCCCGTCGAAATTGAGCCAGTAAAACGTCTGCGTGCTATCTCCCACCTGCTCCTCACTGGGCGGTCCGTCGCGCCCGGGTCCCTCAACCAGCGGTGCTGTAAAAGAGCGCGCTTCAATCGTTGCATCTTCATAGCCAATGCCAAGCAGCTTGCGCATCAGGCTCATTCCGTGATAGCCGTGTGCTGCTGACACCTGCGCCTGCGTGACCGCACCGAGCAGACCCCGCGCAATCACCGCGCGCACGGCGGCATAGTAGGGCTGCAGGAAGTACTGTTCAGCTACGCACACTTTCCCGTCTCTCTTCTCTACGTATTCCCATAGGTCAACCATATCGGCAACCTCGGGCGCTGGAGGCGTTTCCGAAAGCACCGGCACGCCGCGCCCAACCAGCACCTTTATCAGTTCGGGATTGGTCGCCCAGGGCAGCGAGGTGATAACAAAGTCGAGCGTCTCGCTCTCCAGCATCTCGTCCATCGTGGCGTAGACGGAGCAGCCCCACGTGCGAGTAAAGAGTTCGACTTTCTCCGGGCGGCGCGCTACGACCGGCGGCACGGCGAATACATCGGGAGCCGCTGCCGCAATGCGCGTAAAAAATTCGGCGCGCCAGCCGGCACCCACTACGCCAAAACGTATTTTGCCCATATTCTTCCCCTTCCTTGTGACTATTTACTGCTCGAAAAACGGCGAACAATCTCGTATAACCTCTGCGTTGCAAAGAGCAACTCTTCCACGGAAGTGCGTTCGTCATGGCCGTGGATCAGCTTCATCTCCTCTTCACCGGGCTTCTGCCTATAGGGCATAAAGCCGTAGATCTGCGTCTCCGGACGACGGGGTATGATATGCTTGGCATCGGTTCCCGCAGGCAGCAAATAGGGTAAAAGGCTAGCATCGTCGTCGCACGCTTGCATGACCTCGGCTATCGTCGCATAGAGCGGTGAATCGGCGTCGGCCTCAAGCGGGGGCGTAAACTGGTCGACTTCAATCTCAACTTCGTCCCCTACAAAAGCGCGCAGTTCCTCAACAAAGCTCTCCTGACTCTGCCCAGGCGCCAAGCGCCCGTCAATCCAAGCCGTCGCTTCGCCGGGAATCACGTTGATCTTACTACCGGCCTGCAGCATGGTAAGGGAGGCCGTATTGCGCAGCATCGCACCCAGTTCGCGGCGTAGCTCTTCGTCTATGCGCAGCGCGGCCAGCGCATGACTGCTCGTCTCCTCGTCCAGCAGAGCGAGCCAGGTTTCCGACTCTGCTTCAGGCACGTGGCGCGCAATTTCTCTAACCATGTGCCGCACGCTCTGCGATACGTGCACGGGCAAGACCGCTCCTTCCAAACCGGCAACGGCGCGCGACAGTTTTATAATTGCGCTATCGCCGTGCGGCATCGAGCCGTGTCCGGGCGTCCCGCGCGCGACTAGGCGCAGGCGACACAGCCCCTTCTGGCCCGTCTGACACGTGTAAAAACGCCGATCTCCGACGTACAGGTCGTGTCCCCCACCTTCTGTGAGGATATAGCGGGCGCGCCACAATTCGGGACGATGGTCGATAATCCATCCAGGACCGTGGTTCCCTTTACCCGCCTCTTCGTCCGCCGTCGCGGCAAAGATCACATCGCGATTAAGCGGCACCCCCTCTCGCTTGAGCAGGAGAAATACCATGAGCTCGGCGGCGACCATATTTTTCATATCCAGCGCACCGCGCCCCCATACGTAGCCGTCAATCAGTGCGCCGGAGAAGGGCGGATGCGTCCAGTGTTCTGGCTCGACGGCGACGACATCGGTATGCCCAAGCAGCATTAGCGGTTCACCGTCGCCCCCCGCAAGCGTGGACAACACGTTGCCCCTGCCCGGTTCGGACTCCACAAAGATCGGGGATAGACCCTCTCGGGACAGCACGCCCTCTATATAGCGGGCCGCTTCGGTTTCATTTCCAGGCGGATTGGTCGTATCAATTTGAATAAGCGCCTGCAGGTGCTGCGTCACCTCATTGCGCACGGCATCCCAATCAATCACAGTCTGCTCCCGTCAAAAAATCTAGGTCTACACCGCGATCGGCCTGCTGCACTCGCTCCGCGTAGAGCCGACGCCAGCCGCGAGCGGGCACAGCCGGTTTTTTCCACTCGGCGCGGCGGCGCTCTAATTCGCTATCCGAAACCAATAAATCGAGGCGTCCCGCTTCTGCATCGAGTTCGATCTCATCGCCATCGCGCACGAGTGCCAGCGGACCTCCGACGGCCGATTCGGGCGCTACGTGTAAAACGACAGCGCCGTAGGCAGTACCGCTCATCCGCCCGTCCGAAATGCGCACCATGTCCTTCACTCCTCGTTCTGCCAGGTATTTGGGCAGCGGCATCGATCCCGCTTCTGGCATTCCCATAGCTACCGGCCCTACGCCGCGCAGCACGAGCACGTCGTCAGGCTCTATGCCCAGCGCGGGATCATCGATCCGCACAGCGACGTCTTCAGGCCCTTCAAAGACAAACGCCCGACCCCGGTGTCTGTGTAAATGGGGGGAAGCCGCAGCGCGCTTGAGCACGGCTCCGTCCGGCGCTAGAGATCCCTTGAGCACTACCAGCGAAGCGGCCGGTCCCAGCGGATCGTCCAGCGATCGAATCGTCGTCTGCCACGCGCCCGGCGCATCCGTCGCGTCCAGCAGATCTGCCAGCCGTTGGCCCGTGACGCCCACGGTAGTTAGATCGAGCTGTGATTCCATCGCCTTGAGCAGCGCAGGCACGCCGCCGGCCCGATGAAAATCTTCCATATAGCCGCTGCCGGCCGGTTTACAGTCGACCAGCAGAGGCACCTGGCGCGCAATGCGATCAAAGTCATCCAAGGTCAGCGCCACGCCCGCGCGACCGGCTAAGGCCAGCAGGTGCACCACTGCGTTGGTCGATCCGCTGAGCGCGGCCAGCACGCGCAGCGCATTCTCAAAGGCAGGACGCGTCAGAATATCACGCGCAGCCCGACCCTGTCCCGCCAAGGCAACGGCCTGTCGCCCCGTCTCGACTCCAACTCTCAGCCGCGCTCCGGTCGTGGCTGGAGGCGAGGCTGAGCCCGGCATCATCAGGCCCAAAACCTCGGCCAAACAGGCCATCGTCGAGGCCGTCCCCATCACCATACAGGTGCCCGCTGTGGGACACAGACGCTCGCGCACTTCGACGATTTCACGCTCATCAAGCTCGCCCGCACGGTGCTGACCCCAGTAGCGCCGACAGTCCGTGCAGGCGCCTAACCGCTCGCCGCGCCAGTCACCGGTCAGCATAGATCCAGCTACCGCGACAATGGAGGGGACCTCGAGTGAAGCCGCGGCCATCATCTGCGCCGGCGTCGTCTTGTCACATCCTCCGACCATGACCACGGCATCCATGGGCTGCGCGCGCACCATCTCCTCCGTCTCCATCGCCATTAGATTGCGATAGAGCATAGACGTAGGTGAGAGTAGAATCTCTCCCAGGGAAATTGTCGGAAACACCATTGGCAGTCCGCCGGCCTCGAGCACGCCGCGGCGAATAGACTCGATCAGCTGCGGCACCTCTCTATGGCAGGTATTGTAGTCAGACGCCGTATTGGTGATCCCTATGACCGGGCGCTCCAAGTCTTGTCCATCGTAACCAGCCGAAGCGAGAAAAGCGCGGCGCAGATAGCGACTAAACCCTTCATCAGCATAGTTTGTCAAACTTCGATCTATGCCGCGCAACCCCGTTTCTACCATTCGTTCCTCCCCCATTTTTTGCTGCTAAAGTAGGGTGCAC
>CALDFW010000170.1 GCA_937942165.1 uncultured bacterium
TGTAGCTTGCTCCACAAACGACTATTTATCTGTAAAACCGTATCGTCTATAACGTTGCGAAGCGCATTTTGCAGATGCGCCATCTCCAACTCCATGGAGTGGAAACCTGCATACCCAACCAGATATCCCCCCCAGCCTTTCAACCTACCGATCAAGTCGGTCTGTTGTTGTTTTACGCGTTCTTTTGAAATGGGTTTAACCACAGGAAAACCAGCGCTTCCACTAAGCAGACCCTCTTCTATCATAGCTGATAGGACGCCGTCAACGGCCTTTTCCATAGATTGGCGTATATCATCGTAATACTTCATTACCTCAATGCCGACCAGTTTAAAACTTTCATCAATTTCGTCACGCACCCCCTCTGCGGTGCCGACTAGCCTTTGAATCGATTTCTCTCCGACATTGTCATCCAACTTTCCCAAGAATATGTTGTAGGTTTCGTCTAGCTCTTCGTAGAGAGATTTTACCCTGCGCAGAAGAAAAAATTCAGCTTCTCCTACCATATTTCCAATCGGCACTAGTTCTTTAGGAAGGTGATACGTCAGGTAATTTTGTACGAGTAACCGAGGAGAGAGGTTTCGCTTAAACTGAATATCCAACGCGGTTCCCATAAACCGCTTAAGGCCCTTAACATACCCCAGAAGCTTCGAGTCGGCAGAATCCGCTCTAAAAAGGTCCTCATGTTGGATTAAGGTAATTTCTTCCTGAGGCACATTCTCGCACTGTTTTTTTGCTGCCTCAAGATAGTGTTCAAACACTTCGACAGCCGCCGTATTTGGACTCTCCAAAAGGGAAATATCTTTGAAACGCGCAAACAACCAATCGCCCAAGCCAACGCGTCCTTGACGAACGCGGTCTTTCAGAACTTCCACATCAGCACCAGATTGTATTTGGTCTATAACATCTTCAAAAAGGGCGTGGTGCTGAATTCCCATATTTTGCAGTAAATCGACAGAAGACCATAATTCTCGGTCGAGTAACTGCTCTTCAAAATCGCCATTAATCACATCTAAGCGCTTAACGGTGGAACGAATAAATTCGTCGATTTCTGGTGGAGCACCATTCAGGGCTTTTTCAAGCTTTTCCGAATCCACGAGTTTCCCCTCTTATTAGGGAGCCCAACTGAAGGCATCTTGTCGCCATTCTCCAATGAGTTTTGGAGGATCACTCCAATCTCCACCTGGCCCCATAAAGCTACCGCTTAAGTCCGTCCGCATATCTAGTCGATCCCACAAATTCGGGAAGTTTTCCTTGATCAACGTTTCCACCTGATCGCGTATGCCGCGCGCATGGTACGACATGACTTCTTCTGCCGCGTCTCGCTCAACTTCCTCTGTTAAATGTTTAGCCATTCCTCCGCTAGCAACAAAGGTAAACTTGACCGATGGAACATCATCTATTTCCAACGATACTCGGTATGCCGGATAGCTTAGACGTAGTGCCAACACCTCAAGATGCAAACGAAGCCAATCTGCTTCCACTACCGTCCGTTCACCCTGCAAATCGACCCACCGCATTTCGCATTGAGCAGGTCGGGCGGCAATCAATGAGAATAACATTACCATTACGGTTAAAATTATGTTCTTTTTCATAGCATGTCCTCTCAAAAAAAAGCCGGCCAATGAAGGCCGGCTTCTCACTAGTACGCCGTTAAATATACGCTCTTTTTTTCGCCAGCGGTCTTAATTTCACCACCAATTATTCTACTGTCCAAGTATCTCCACTCTTAAACAGCTGATCCAAATCGCCCCGCCCTTTTTGCTCAACTGCCTGGTCTACTTGATCCAAGAGCAATTCGTCGTAGGTCGGTCGCGAAACTGAACGCAAGACGCCAAAGGGTAGCGGCATGTGGGGATCTTCCATCCGGCTGAGCATATAGGCATAGTGAGGATTGTCTTCACTTTCGTTGTGTACAATCAACTCCTGTTCATCGACATCACTGAGATTGACGACTTCTGGCTGCAAACCGTTCATCCGAATGCCCTTATCTCGGTCCTTTCCAAAAATAAGCGGTTTACCGTCCTCTAAGTAGAGAATATTATCATCTTTTACATCCGAATCCGTGGTGTGATCCCAAGCGGTTGGATTAAAAACGACGCAATTTTGGTAGATCTCGACAAAGGCTGTCCCCTTGTGAGCAGCTGCCCGCTGCAGAATCTGGCTCAAGTGTTTGATATTTGTATCTTGAGTCCTGGCTACAAAGGTGGCCTCTGCGCTTACCGCAACGGAGAGTGGGTGCAGCGGATAGTCGATTGAGCCCATAGGAGACGATTTTGTCCGGTGTCCCTCTAAAGAGGTTGGCGAATACTGCCCCTTGGTCAATCCGTAAATACGGTTATTAAACAGCAGCACTTTTAGATCTACGTTACGCCGAAGGCAGTGGAGAAAGTGATTTCCTCCGATTGAAAGTGCGTCTCCGTCACCCGTTATAACCCAAACACTTAGGTCGGGATTTGCCGACTTAACGCCCGTCGCAATAGCAGGGGCACGACCGTGAATAGAGTGAACGCCGTACGTATTCATGTAGTATGGAAAACGGCTCGAACATCCAATACCAGAAACGAATACAATATTTTCGCGAGGTATACCAAGATCGGGGAGCACCTTTTGCATTTGCGCGAGGATTGCATAGTCCCCACACCCTGGACACCAACGAACCTCCTGGTCTGAAACAAAATCCTTACGCGTTAAGGTCTTTTCTTCCATGACTTCACTCATAGTAATTTTTCTCCAGGGTTCTAATCGAGTAACGCTTCAATTTTTTCCATGATTTCGCGAATTTGGAAAGGTCTACCCTGCACCTTGTTGAGCTTTTCCACCTCTACTAAGTAATGGGCTTGCAGCAGAAAAGCCAACTGCCCCATGTTCAATTCAGGCACGAGCACCCTTCTATATCTTTTCAGCACATCGGCCAGATTAGAGGGAAAGGGATTGAGAGAGCGCAAGTGTCCGCGAGCAACGCTGTAGCCCTTAGCTTGACAACGCGTAACGGCCTCACGTATAGCCCCGTAAGTTCCCCCCCACCCAAGGACCAGCAAATCGCCTTCTTCCGGCCCATCTATCTGCAGAGGTGATATAAAATTAGCTATCTGAGCCACCTTGGCCGCACGGGTCTTTACGATATGTTCGTGATCTTCGGGGTCATATGAAACATTGCCCGTCACGTCCTGTTTACCGAGCCCTCCCACGCGATGTTCCAAACCTGGCGTGCCCGGAACAACCCAAGGTCGAGCCAGCGTTTCGGCTTCTCTCATGTATGGCTGATATCCCTCGGGGTCGGTCCTGTTACCAGCCTTTATCTCCTCGATTTGATCAACGTCTGGGATTTTCCAAGGCTCTGAGCTGTTGGCGATATAGCCGTCAGTTAGGAGAAAAACAGGCGTCATGTGTCGAATCGCAATCCGACAAGCTTCGAGCGCGTAGAAAAAACATTCACCGGGCGTAGCAGGCGCGACAACGGGAATTGGACTCTCGCCGTTTCGACCAAAGAGCACTTCCAATAGATCTGCCTGCTCAGTCTTTGTCGGTAAACCCGTGCTCGGACCTCCACGCTGCACATTGATAATGACCATGGGCAGCTCCATAACTACAGCGAGATTTATGGCCTCGCTCTTGAGGGCTATACCCGGCCCGCTGCTTGCCGTAGCGGATAGCGAGCCAGCAAATGAAGCACCGATAATAGAGCACATCGCGGCTATTTCATCTTCGGCTTGGAAGGTCCGCACATCAAAGTTTTTTAGCCCCGCTAATCCTTCGAGAATTGGACTTGCAGGAGTGATCGGGTAGGAACCATAAAAAAGCGGCAACTGCGCTTTTTGGGCAGCGGTAACCAATCCGTAGACGACGGCCTCATTGCCGGTGATTCTTCGATAGATACCCGGCTCAACGACGGCCCGACTCGGGACACGCACCCTTCCACTAAATGCCTCAATGGTATCACCATAATTATAACCCGCTTTAAGTGCGCGCGTATTGGCCTCAACCACATCGGGCATTTTCGCAAACTTTGTTTGGTAAAACCGCACCGTATTTTCTAACGGCCGTGAGAACATCCAATACACCAAACCAAGAGCGAAAGCGTTTTTGCATTTGTCGCGGGCCTGCGTTGATAGACTGTCTATATCTTCTAACGCATTGCGCGTAAGCGTGGTGAGGGGCACTTTTACCAGCTCGTACTCCCCAAAAGCGTTTTCTTCCTCCAGCGGATTGGCATCATAGCCCGCTTTGCGCAAGTTATTTCGGGTAAACGCATCCGTATTAACGATGAGGATGCCACCGGAGTCCAGCTCACTCAGATTGGCTTTGAGCGCGGCAGGATTCATCGCAACAAGGACCTGAGGGGAGTCGCCTGCCGTGTATAATTCGTCTGCTGAAAAGTTAACCTGAAACCCGCTTAACCCCGGAATAGTTCCGGCGGGAGCACGGATTTCGGCGGGGAAATCGGGAAAAGTGCTTACATCATTCCCCAATACGGCCGACGTGTTGGTGAATTGGTCTCCCGTCAGCTGCATCCCATCGCCAGAATCGCCAGAGAAAAGGATCACTACAGATCTCCGCTCATCCGCAAGATGCTCGTGATCAAAAGCTTCTGAAACGGCCGGATTTTCGGCCATTAGTATTCTCCCCTAAGATTGGTAAAAAAGGACAAAAACACTCGGTAGTCTAGGTGTCTACCGCGAACCTTTGACATTTTAAGTTAGCATTAGAAAATAGGTGTCTTCACACCTGTCAGTCAAGTAAACAACCACTTCCCATTCCCCTGTGTGACTCTACATTCAGCGCAGTAGCAGCCGTCTACCCTTTTCTGAATGAACAACCTCTAAAACGGCGCTACTAGCGGTGCGTATACGAGGGTGGCCATCTGCTACAACGACCGTCCCACCGGCTTGAGCCACCCGTTTGAATTCATTCAGAAAGTTATTCACATCTTCTGCATGCATACTTTCAGTAAAGCTGTCTGCGAGTATAAAATCTCTTTCTGAAGGACGCCCTTTTAGCCCAATAACCCACTGCAAACGCACAGCCTCCGGCCATTCCAACTGGGCTAAATCTTCACTCAACCTGAGATGTCCGAAGCCGCGATCCATCAGCCACTCCAACCGCCCGGCGATTTTCTTTTCCCTCTTCATAAAGTCGTAAACGCCTTTAACAGACATTGCCAAAACCTGTGCAATTGTCTTACCTCTGTGCGTAACATCAAGCACTTCCGGACGGAAACGTTCACCTCTGCAAGCTGGGCATTCGCTCTCAATGTCTTCAACAAACTCCATAGAGAGACCTATCGTCCCGGTTCCTGCGCAGGAAGGACACCTTCCACCGACCTTATCGAGTCGATAAAAGTCTGCCGGAAACCCCTTGTCTACACCTCCCGGCGTAAGGGCATAGATCTGAGCAAGCGGCCCACTTACACCCACAGCTTCCACGAGGAGTCCTTCATTTAAGGACCTCTTAGTGGTATGCACACGAGGTTTACCTCCAATCCAACGAACTTCGTAGGGTCTGCCCTTACCCGACAAGAGTGGGGCTATAACTTCTTGGAGAAGGCGACTCTTACCACACCCCGGCTTCCCTACTACACTGATTATAGCACCTCGAGGCATTTTAGCATCTACCCGCCCCCAAAAACCGTCCCCCACAATCTCCCATGGGAGCGTCTCGCCACCGAAGAGCGGCTCATCCCTTTCCCCTTCATTTTCTGAAGAAACTCCTTTGCTTATCTTGCCGTTAGAAAACGCGTAAAGGTGTCGAGATGCGCGATGCACTTCAAGGGATCGATCGGAGATCATAACCGTATTCCCCTGCCCAACAAGCGTTTCTATACCCTTTAAAACCGACTCTTTGGAAGCGCCTTCAACGCTGCTTACTATCCCACCAAACAGGTATACAATGCCCGACATGCTCGACTCAATACAGATAGCCAATCGTATTCTCAGCCATTCACTGTGAGAGAGCGTATCAACACGCTGATGGATTGGTAGATTTTCCAAACCCAATTGAACCAATAGATCTAATATATGTGTCCACTCCCCTCCCCTGCCTCTCTCTTCTCCCAAGACGGATAGGACCCCTTTAACCGTTTCGGACTTCAACGAGGCCCAAGTAAAATCACCATATCTCAAGCTCGAGGCGAAAGAATCCTCATTTAGAACATCTTCATATTCCCCGTCTCCACAAATTACCCCACAGCTTACACAAGTTAGGTCTCTGTTAAATCGCCATAGCCCACCCTGCTCATCCAAACAATGTGTCTGGCCTCCGGAAATGGAACGCGCAGAGCGCACGCCTTCAAGGAACCGCCTGTTTCCCTCCTCACTCGGCTCGAGTCGATCAACGACTACTTCGACCTGCTCTCGCTTGCAATCTTCAGGTACGTCTTCAATACGGACCACACGTCCGCCAATGCGCACGCGAATGAATCCAACGGAGCGAAGCTGCTCCCAAATCGCTCCTCTCTCGTCAACTAATTCTTGTGCAAGGGGAGCTAATATTAAGACTCGGGTCTTGCCAACGGCTGAGAAAAGAGCCGCTTCTACCGATTCCGGTTGATATGCTAAACATATCCCATCGCACTCAGGGCAGTGCCATGTACCATATCGATTCATCCAAGCTGCAAGCCGGCTTTCAATTCCCAAATAAGCGGCCAATCCGACGGAAGGCTGTTTTCCATTGTCCAAATAATTAACAACGGGAGGTAATCCATCGATAGAGTCTACATCCACTCGTTTAGCCCCAACGATCCCCTTCCGCTGTACGGGGTTAAGAGATTTCATGTATTGGGTACAGCTTTCGGCATATAGAACGCGTTCCATAAACGCACGGTGTCCGCTCCCACTTGGCCCCCAAAAACAACACATGGTGTTCAGTGGAATGTCTATATCGACGTTTTGCAATCCACCTTCCCGAGCACCTCTAACCCGTATAGTGGCATCATTTCGCAACTCGTTATTCACTGCATAACCTCATATAGGGAATCTATCTTTGCCCTAAGGCGCTCATCTTCCCCCACCAGACTGAGCAAAGTTTGCCAACTTTCTATTCCCCGTTTTAAATCTCCTTCTTCAACAGCCCATTCTCCTCTCTTGTATAACGCCTGACGGTAGGCAGGATTGAGTTGGAGCGCCCGATCCATATAGACAAAGGCCGAATCGGACATGCCAAGAGCCTTTTTCACCAACGCCATATTAAACGCGGACTTATCATACGTCGGACGTAATTTCAAGGCTTCTTCTAACGCCTCTTCAGCGGCTCTTAGCTTTCCAGCCTTGTACATACTAAGCCCCATATTATTTAACGCTTCTGGCGTTTTATACCCACTGGCAATTGCCTCTTCGAAATAATGAATAGCTTTCATATATTCTCGCACACTAAGGGCATTATGAGCCATTTTGAGAGCCTCTGATCCTGAGCTGAAACGCTCATTTTCCACACGCTTCAAACCCAATTGTGCAGGTTGGAAATAAGGGTCTATCTCCAACGCCTTCCGATAGAGAGAAGCCGCTTGTTTACGCTCTCCGTCCCTCTCATATAGGGCAGCAAAATTGTAGTAATCGACTCTTCGCATCGTCAATCTCTGGGCAAATGCATCTTTGAAGAGGACCGGAATCGAGATCAGCGCCAAGAAAATGCATGGGCGGATCCAGAACCGCAGGCACCTATCCCTTACGGCCTTCCAGAGTGAAACCATAAAATGGGCGCCGTATAGAGCCAATACTGGAACAACGGGAAGACGATATTCAGAGGAGACAAAGAATAGCATGCATCCCCCCCAATAGCACAGGCAGTATATCGCTAATGGAGAATATTTCCACTCCCTCGATGAGATAAACCATCCTGCAATACCCAACGGACATATAAACCACCAGCCAATAAAGGCCCAGCTCAAAATAGGCGAAAAGTCCTGCGCAAAATAAAAGCTTAAATTGTTTTGAGATTCGACACCGTTCAAGAAAAGATAGGTTTTCCGCACAATTAAATGGGCATAGGCTGCGGGTGATTTGACGATAAACAACAGGCCCTGTTTTAGCCAGTAGCGCGAAGCTTCTGCCGGCGTAAGCTCACACCGACAGCGCCGTTGGGCTTCTTCAATGAATTCAATTCGTTCTCTCTCCGGCTCGGCCGAGCTCAAAAAGTCTACCTGTGCGTAAATCCCTGTCGCTCCAGAGTGATTTCCCACATAGAAGTTCATGCCGGCCGAAGAGGTCGTCAGGCCCCATTCCCCTCCAATGGCATAATTCCGCATGATCACAGGCATTATCACAAAGATGATTCCCGCCCATAGGAGGAGGGACTTTTTTAGGAATTGAGTACGGTTTTCTCGAAAGAAAATGGGCACCATCACCAGCGCAAAAAGCAGACTAAATGGCCGAGCGGTAGCAGAAAGACCCAAGAGGATGCCAGCTCCTATAAGGAAGATCCAATGCGGCTTTTCCCGACTGAATAACAGAAACAACGCCCAGGTATTCAGAAACAAAATAGGACTCGCTGTTAGCAGCGCCCCATCGTAGAAAATTAGTATTCCATACAGAGACAGAGAGCCCGCAGCAACCAGGCCAACCTCTTTGTTCCACACCCTAGTCCCTAAAGCGTAGGTAAAATAACAAACCATCGTCCCCATGGCCGACTGAATAAACCATATCCCAATCCAGTCAACTCCAAGACATGTATAAACAAGAGCCAGAAAGTATGAGTAGAACGGGTTCATAAAGAAAACCTGGTCCCCCATCCAACCGGCTTTAATCAGTCGCAGTGCTGCTTCATGATAAAAAGCTGAATCAATAAAGAGTTTGTTTCCTACAGGCGTATTCTTTAATTGAAGCATATACGCAAGGCGCAAAACCATTGCAGCACAGAGGACAGACAGAATACGTTCATTTCCTCGGAAACAACCTTTGTATATGCCCTTTAACTTCATCTCTGGTAAGCATCGTTAGGTTAGAAAAATGCACAAACACGTAAAAACGAACCTCATTATTATAATTGCCAACTTTTGTTTTCCACTGCAGGTCCCGGCTCAAACCCCTTTCCATCACAGCACATTAGACACCGTACTAGTCTCTTACGTTAATGATGCCGGATTAGTAGATTACGCAAGCCTTCAAAAAGATCGAACAACGCTAGATTCGTATATCGATTCCATCGGAAGCGTGAGTCCCCAATCACATCCAGAGCGTTTTGCTTCTTCAGCTCATCAACTAGCCTATTGGATAAACGCTTATAACGCCCTAGTACTTCGGGGCATTATTGATGCCTATCCCGTTGAGAGCGTCAAAGACATCAAGCTATTTAACGGCTTTTTTAACCGGCAGACATGGCACGTTGGAGGACGGCCCCTTACGTTGGATAAGATTGAAAACGACATTATCCGCCCACAATTTAACGAACCTCGCATACACTTTGTTCTCAACTGTGGAGCAAAAAGTTGTCCTCCCCTAGAAAACAGAGCGTTTACGGGCGCTTTACTTGAAGACCGGCTAGAAAAGGCGCTAATGCGGTTTACCGCGAGCGAAAATTTCTTCTACCTACAAGAAGACCAACTCATCTTATCTAAAATTATCGACTGGTATCGCAGCGACTTTCACCACCAGACACCCTCTAACAATCCCCAGAATACTGCAATTGACCCATTGATCTCTTATTTCATTCCCTATGCTGACCCATCCATGAGAGATCTGCTAAGACACCCCACGCTCAATGTTGTGTTTATGGATTATGATTGGTCCCTCAATGAACAACAGACGTCTTCGCCTCTCATCCCCAAGCCTTAAACATGAGCACCCTATTTGACAGAAAACGGCTAAGGTGCGCTCTATAAGGATCTTGCCCTCCTTGACATTAAACAGCATTTTATACTCAATTAGCAATGAAAAGAGAAAAAACGGCAATCAAGCGAAACGAACTATGAGCGGGGAACAGCAAACCATCCTGATTGTAGAAGATGAATTGCTAATCAAGGAATTCATGATTGCAGTCCTCAAAGACGAAGGATACAATATCTTGGAGACAGACTGTGGGGATGAAGCTGTCCAGATATTTATCGATCGCTACGAAGACATAGACCTCGTCCTACTCGATATGCAGATGCCAGACAAGAATGGCGCTGAAGTGCTAGAAGAATTGCAATTTATTGATGCGAACGTAAAG
>CALDFW010000171.1 GCA_937942165.1 uncultured bacterium
GATGAACGCATTGGGCATGCTCGTCGACATATCCCACATCAACGAACGCGGCTTTTGGGACACCTTGGAGCGCAGCCACCACCCCGTTGTCGGCACGCACAACTGCTGCCGCGCACTGTGCGATCACCCGCGAAACCTGCACGACGAACAGCTTAAAGCCCTCGCTGAGAAAGGCGGCGTAGTAGGCATTACGTTCGTGCCTCACTTTGTCTCCGACGAGGCTCCAACGCTCGAAGGGCTGCTAGATCACATAGAGCATGCCATTTCCGTAGCCGGCATAGACCACGTCGGACTCGGCTCGGATTTTGACGGAGGCGGCGACCTCGTGCAAGATGCTACGATCCTTCCCCAAATCACCGCGGGTCTGTCGGCCAGAGGCTACGACGAAGGGGCCTTGGAAAAGTTTCTCGGACTCAACTGGCTGCGCGTATTCCGCGACGTAGTCGGCTAGTCCAAGCCGTATAACGGCGTGAACTTGGTGCGCAAGTAGTCGACAAAGTACTGCGCTGAAAGCCCTTCACCCGTGACCTCCCGCACGAGTTGGTCCGCCGTCAAGCGAGCGCCTTGCGCGTGGATATGCCCATTGAGCCATCCCTTTAATCCCAAGAGCTGGCCCGCTGCAACCTGTTCCATGAGATCGGGTATATCTCGCTGCGCCTGATGAAAAAACTGGGCCGCATATAGATTGCCGAGCGAATAGGTAGAAAAATAGCCTATACCGCCAAATGACCAGTGCACGTCTTGCAGCACGCCCTGCGCATCGTCTGGCGGCGTTATCCCCAGATAGGATCTCATTTTTTCATTCCACGCTTCGGGTAGTTCGTCGACGCGCAGGCGTCCTTCAACCAGCGCAACTTCAATCTCAAAGCGCAGGGCAATATGCAGGTTGTACGTCACCTCATCGGCCTCCACGCGAATAAAGGACGGCTCGACCTGGTTGATGGCCGCGTAAAAGCGGTCGAGGTCAATATCGTCAACCACTCCGGGAAAAGCCGCCTGCAGCAGGGGAAAGTAGTGCTCCCAGAAGGCCCGGCTGCGGCCTACCATATTTTCCCACATCCGCGACTGGGATTCGTGGATCCCCAGAGACACGCTCTGCCCGGCAGGCATCCCCACGGCCTCTGCCGGAAGACCCTGCTCATATAAACCGTGTCCCGCTTCGTGGATTGATCCAAACAGCGATCCCGGCATCCAATCTTCCGCATAGCGCGTGGTCAGCCTCACGTCGTCGCGCGACGTGCCCGCACAAAACGGATGAACGGCGACATCCAGCCTGCCCGCGTCCATATCAAAGCCCATATCGGCAATAACGCCCCGGCCGAAGCGCTCCTGCAGCGTCACGTCGAAAGACCGGTCGAGTACGCCTTCGGCCGGTCGGCGATCGGAAGCGGCGATGCCCTCCACCAGGGGCACGAGCTGCGTGCGTAGATCTGCAAAAAGAGCGGCGATTTCCTCCGTCTTGGCATAGGGCTCATATTCGTCCAAGAGCGCGTTGTAAATCGACCCTTCGTATCCAACGGCGTCGGCAACCTGGCGCTTCTGATCCAGAATTTTTTCCAACCAAGGCTGAAAGATGGAAAAGTCGGCCTTCTCTCGCGCCTCGACCCACGCTTCGTGCGCCAGCGAAGCGGTTTGCGTCATTTCCACCACCAACTGGGCGGGGATTTTTAGGGCGCGTTTCTGCTGCCGGGCCGTCTCCCGTACGTTAACCGCCCCATCTCCCTCCAGCGCTTCTCCCTGCAGGTCTCGCACCAGATCGACCAGCTCGCTGTCGATCAACATTTCGTGCTCCAGACCGGCCAGCGTTCCCTGCGCTCGCGCGCGCATCTTTGTGCCCCGAGGCGGCATATAGGTTTCCTGGTCCCAGCTCAACAGAGCCTGCGCGTGCCCTAAGTCAGCTAACTGTTCTACGCGCGCTATAAACTTTTCATATGACTCGCTCATTTCGCCCTCTCTCTGACTTCGTTAGATTGATGACACAACCGCCTTCCCTCACCTGACACCTATCGCGGAGGTATGCCTTGAAGATTATACACGCCGAACGCATCGCTCTCAACATCCCCTTTTATGCGCCCCGCGTCACGCGCGCCATGCACCGTGCGCAAACGCACGACGAGCGCGTCCACGTATATCGCATTGAAACCGATAATGGGTTCGTCGGATGGGGGGATTCTACCGGCGTTCCCTCTGACGTCGACTCGCTTGTTGGACAGAATCCGGCAGCCATTATGCTACGCGACTCTATTGGCTTCGGCCCCCAGCTAGCCTGTTTGGATCTGGTGGGTAAAGTTAACGACGTCCCCGTTCACGCGCTCCTCGGTCAGCAGATCCGCCAGCGCTGTGCCGTATCCTGGTGGGACATCGACATGCCGGCTGCCGATTGGGCAGCCGAAGCAAAAGAGTCGTTGAAACGCGGTTATACCACCTTCAAGATGAAGGCGCGTCCCTGGCGCGATATCATTGCACAAACGGATGCCGTTGCCAAGGTCGTTCCGGCTGACTATCAGTTTGACGTAGACTTTAACGGCTTTCTCCTCAATCAGGCCAAAGCCGAAGTCATACTGCAGCAGCTGGACGAGAATATTAATGTGGGCATCTACGAAAGCCCCTTCTATTTACACCGCGATGTAGACGGAGCACGCATCCTGCGCGAACGCGTGCGGAAACCCATAGTAGAGCACTTTCAAGAACAGTACCTGCGCAACGACTGCAGCGACGGATTTGTCATTGGTGGAGGCGTTAGTGCGACAATCAGCCAAGGCACGCTCGCCGCCAATCAAAACAAGCCCTTCTGGCTGCAGCTGGTCGGCGCGGGTCTAACTACGGCATTTGCGGCCCATCTTGGATCGGTCCTCTCACACGCACAGCTGCCCTACATCACCTGCTGGGAGCTCTGGAAAAGCACGCTGCTTAAAAAACGGCCCACGGTAGTAGACGGCTATATGGACGTGCCTACGGGACCGGGACTCGGCGTCGAAGTAGACGAGAAGGCGCTTGAAACGCACCGCGTCGACGAACGGGAGCTGACGCCCAAGCAGCGCTATCGCCAAAAGAAACGCATCCTGCGCATCACCTGGCCAGGATCAGGGCGCCAGAAGCGGGTTTGGGAATTTACCGACGAAGAACACTACCAGCGCGAGTTTTACGCTGGCAACATTCCCGGCTTTATGCGAGGGGTCGATTTAGAGGTGATTGAGGAGCGCAAAAGTCCGGCCTTTAAAAAGCGCCATGCCGAGCTGTCGGCACGGGGCCTCTAGGGCGAGGACAGACCGTTTATAGGGGACGGAGCAGCGCCGCAGCCGTCGCTCCGTCCCCGCTTCTAACGAATAGTGTCCACGCTGGGGCTCAGCCCTTTTGCGCAGCGATGTCGTCATAGTCGGTCATCGCGTAGCCAATACCCACGTAGTCGAGCACGTTGAGTAGAGCACGCAGCGCAACGCCAAACCCGTCGACTCCACTGACGCCGCCAAATTGCCCGCCGCCTTTTAGATGCGGTTCGAGATCGAGAAACACGCCGGGAATGCCGCCCTTTTTCAGCTTGCGTTCCAGTGCGGGTATACGCCCCTTGAAGTCGCGTAAGATCTCCTCGTGTCCCGAGTCGCCCCGATCTGCCGGAACAAAGTTTTTTAGCCGCTCTTCGTCTACGTGCCCTTCCCACTCTAGGGTCGGATCAATTTTGTAGTCTTTGATGTGCATCCAACCAATACCCGCCTTCATTGCGCGATACTGCTCTATCGTCTCGACCGATGTCAGGTTCTGGCTGGCCAAATTACCGCCGTCAAAAATCAGATGGAGGTTCGGATGATTTACTTTCTTGTGTAGCTGCATCAAGAGCTGACCGTTCTGTCCGATGAGGTTTGCCTCTACTTCAAGACCAAAAAACACCCCCCCTTTTTGGCACTCTTCGCAGATGGCATGCAGCCGCTCTGCCGCCTGATCGACGTATTCCTCGGGCGCTGTACCTCGCGGATGGTAAAAAGAGAAACCGCGTATAAGCCGCGTCTCCAACGCGCCGGCCAAATCGACGGCACGACGCACGTCGTTTTTGAGGTAGCGCGCAAACGGAACGTACGCGTTGGAAGATCCGTCTTCTACGTCGAGCAACTTAACCTTGCCGATGGGCGAGCCAAGGGAGGATACCTGCACGCCAAACTCGCCGTGTAAAGCGCGCAGTCGCTTTACCTCAGTCCGCGTTAGCTGCATGGCGTTTTTAACGCCTCCTCCCGCGTCGACAAAGCGCACGCTGTAGTAGCCCATTCCCAGTGCCGCTAGCATGGTCAGCTGAGATTCAGCCTTTTTATCAACGGGTCCTTCATCGGCAAATCCACTGATAATCACCTTGGATTGAACGCCCATACATCCTCCTTTTTTCACCGTTTAAAAAACGAGCTAAGTATAATATTTGTAAAACTTTTAGCAAATTTTCGATGCTTGACAAATACGGGTGCAAACCTTTCTTATAAAACACAAATCGCCCCCGCGTACTGATCCTCATATTAGAGCGTTTTAAGGTCCAGATGAAACCTATACATCGCCTGCATATTTTGCCATCTCTGCCTCTCGAACTTTCCCCTCTGTGGGATTTAACTCACAACTTGTGGTGGACGTGGAGCCCTCAAACAATCCGCACGCTGCAGCAGATCGATCCTGAAACGTGGATTGCCAGCGGCCGAGATCCCCGTCGTTTCCTATCGCTGCTCAAAGAGAATCAGCTGCGCACGTTGGTAGAAGACAGGGGACTCAGCAAGCGCATCGAACGAGTTATACAGTCTTATCAACGCTACCGCGATAGCCCATCTTGGTTCCAAGAGAACCACGCCCAGAGTGCGCTTCAAGTCGCCTATTTTTCCGCTGAGTTCGGCCTGAGCGAAGGGCTGCGCATTTACTCCGGTGGATTGGGCATCCTCGCCGGCGACCACCTAAAGGCCGCCAGCGATTTAGGCCTCCCTCTCGTCGGCATGGGACTGCTCTACAGAGAGGGCTATTTTCGCCAGGCACTCAATATCGACGGCTGGCAGATGGAACGCTACCCGGAAAATGATTTTTACCAGATGCCCATTGAACCGGTCTGCTCTGAGGACGGCCAGCCAATGCACGTGGCCGTTCCCTTTCCCCACAGAATCGTGCAAGCTCGCCTGTGGAAAGCACACGTTGGCCGCATACCCCTCTACCTACTCGACGCCAACGTGCCCGAAAACGACCCGGACGACCGAGAAATCACCGCACGCCTGTACGGTGGAGACACCACCATGCGCATACGGCAGGAGATACTGCTGGGCATCGGCGGCTTACAGGGACTGTGGCGCATGGGCATACATCCTTCCGTGTGTCATATGAATGAAGGACACTCCGCATTTCTCGCTCTGGAACGCATACGGCAGCTGATGCACGACGACGGCCTGTCCTTTGAAACGGCACGCGAGGCAAGCGCCGTAGGCAACGTCTTCACTACCCACACCCCCGTGGCCGCCGGCAACGACTGGTTTCACCCGGAGTTGGTTGAGACCCACCTGCGTCCAATGCGGGAGGCTTTGGGCCTGTGCCCAGAGGAGTTCCTAGGGTTGGGCCGCATCGACCCCAACGATCACCAAGCGGACTTCTGCATGACGGTCTTAGCGCTCCGCCTTTCGGGCAGGGCCAACGGAGTAAGCCGCTTACACGGCCAGGTCAGCCGTCGCATGTGGAACGGTATGTGGCCCGATTTTGAGGCGAGCGAAGTGCCCATTCTCTCCATCACTAACGGTGTTCACGCACAGACTTGGACCTCTTTGGGAATGGCCGAGCTTTTTGATAAACACCTCAGTCCATCCTGGCGCACAAACCCGCAGGATTCTGGAGCGTGGCAAGATGTGTACGCCATAGATGATCGCGCCCTCTGGGAAACCCATCAGACCAGTCGACAGCGCCTAGTAGACTTTTCGAGCTTTCACCTACGCAACCAGCTCGTCCGTCAGGGAGTCTCCCAAGCTAAGATAGACCAGCACGTATCCGGACTCAGTTCGCACGCGCTGACCATTGGCTTCGCCCGGCGTTTTGCCACCTATAAACGCGGCACGCTGCTCTTCCGTAACATAGAGCGACTCGCCTCCCTGTTCTCGGACTCAGACCGGCCGCTGCAGATTATATTCTCGGGGAAGGCACACCCCCAGGACGCACCGGGCAAAGAGTTGATACGCGAGATCATACACCTCACACGCCAGGCACCCTTCAACGGCCGCGTGTTCTTTCTTCAAGACTACGATATGAACGTGGCGCGCTATCTCGTGCAGGGCTGCGACGTTTGGCTCAACACGCCGCGGCGCCCCATGGAAGCCAGCGGCACTTCGGGCATGAAAGCAGCGCTCAACGGCGGCCTAAATGTCAGCGTGCTGGACGGTTGGTGGGAAGAGGCCTGTCAGATGCATTCGGGATGGACGATAGGCTTAGGCGAAGACTACGAAGACGAGGATTACCAAGACGAAGTTGAATCAAACGCACTCTACGATCTCATCGAAACGGACGTTCTTCCCCTCTTCTACAGCCGGGACGCCGACGGCCTCCCGCGCGAATGGATCGCACGTATGAAAGAGACGATTGCCGAGCTCACACCCTTTTTCAATACGCAGCGCATGGTGCGCCAATACGCAGAAGAGATGTACCTACCCAACCACGCTCGCTGGCAGGCCCTGCATGGCGATCGCGAACGAGCGCAGGGACTAACGCAGTGGAAGTCTCAGGTGCGGTCCAAGTGGAATAGAGTGCAGATTCGCGCCGTTGAGAGCGAAGTATCTGGTCCTGTCACCGTAGGCGCGCAGGTGCCTATAAGCGCGACGGTTGATCTTGGCGGGCTGGAGCCCAGCGACGTGCAGGTCGAGCTCTACGCGGGCCATCTCGATGCCAAGCAGGACTTTGTTGCGGCACAGACTCATCCGCTCACCTACCGAAGCAGCCGCGACGGCACGTATATCTTTGAGGGAACGTTCAGCTGCGCAGAATCCGGTTCCTTCGGCTATACGCTGCGCGTGCTGCCCGCTCACCCCGACTTGCGCTCCCCAATCGATATGGGACTCGTGCACTGGGCCGAGTGAACTATTAGCGGATTGTTTCTACGAGTGCTCGACCAGCCGTCATATCGGCCAGAGCACGGCGCACGCTCTCAACGATCTCGATCTCTGCTCTCACCTGTAATAAAACCGAGGCCTCAAAGGCCTCGTGTTCAATAAGAGCGCCTAGCTCTTCTATACGCTTTTTACAAGGGGCATAGCTGTCATAGCTCAAATTGACAGAGAGCAACTCGGTTTCAACCTTCATTTCTACCGGTACCGCTTCCAGCGCCGCCTGCGCCGTCTCCGTATAGGCTTTAACCAGTCCGCCCGTGCCTAACTTCGTGCCGCCAAAATAGCGGGTAGCGACCACGACGACGTCTCCAATACCGGCACCTTGTACAACGGCTAGCATGGGTCTTCCCGCCGTTCCAGAGGGCTCTCCGTCGTCGCTCATCCCATGCGTAACCGTTGCCCCATAGCCCGCGGCAAAGGCATAGCAGTGATGCGATGCATCCGGGTATCGCTCTCGCATGGCAGCGATAAACGCCTTGGCATCTTCCACGCTCTCGGCTGGAGCAGCACAGCCTATAAAGCGCGAGTTCTTCGCCCACACCTCCACTTCAACTTCACCTACGGCAATGGGATAGCCCGGCATAGAACGCCTCTTTCATTTCTCATTTATATGAGCAGACCTTACCTTTAATCCATCGCAATGCACCCATTATACTCATTTCCCAAGGGACCGAGTGATACCCGAAAACTGGCTGCG
>CALDFW010000172.1 GCA_937942165.1 uncultured bacterium
CACTAGCCACTTTACCGGACTGGTCAACCGCGCCCAGTGGAGCATTCCCATAGGGCTGGCAACGCTACAGCCGCGCTTTAAAAGCGAGTATCGGCGCGAGCGCCCCTACAGCACGCGGCAAACGGCCTACAGCGCGCTAGAGGAGATGTTTATCCTGCTGTGGACCCAGCCCCTCATGGCTGAATCCGTTGGCGTCAGCTACTTCCCCCGCTACGGAAGGCAGCAGTTTAACACCCTCATGGAGCTGGGGCTAGAAGCCAGTCGACTGTGGCTCCTATCCGGACAGAATGGCGATCTAAACCAAGACTTCTGGCGCAGCACGGTAATCGTCCAACTGCGCAACGAGGTCGCCTATGAAGGCTATCGACTCGTCACGCGCACGGGATTGCGCCTGAGTCGCTGGTTTTTTGACGACGGCCGCAGCCAGCGCAGCAACGCGCTCTTTATGTCGATCAACGCGGGGCTACAATAATGGCCCGCTTTGCCTGGATCGCCCTCTCCCTGCTGCTGATCGCTCCGCCGTATTCTGCCCAGCAGCGCTTTATCCTCGGACAGGGCGGTCTATCTTGGCAGAGCGGAGGTGGATTTCGCGACCCCACCGTGCTGTATAAACCGCGCGGCAGCGGCGTGCGCGAGGATACGACCAATGCGCCGGGCGGCACCATCGACTTTGACCATCGCCCAGGCTGGATCAGCCCGCTGTTTTTCGAACCCGATGAGAATATTTCCGCTCGCGTTCTCGAACGCGACGGGCGCGTATTTTTAATCAACGCCTTCTACGGAGCAACCGAAGCAGACCAGCTCCGGGGCACGGTCAACGGCGACCACAGCGTGGCCTTTCAACGCCGTCCTAGCCTGCTCGACCCGGCCCCTAAAATACGCGACGTGTGGGTAGGCCTAGACTTTGCGACCCCCGTCGGCATACACCGCGTGCGGTTCTACCCCCGCAACACGGTGGAGTCCGCGCCGTTTTACCCTTTCCAGAACGACTATCTGCGCGCCTACGAGCTCTGGATTAATCCGACGGAAACGGATGCCGACACGCCCGATATACTGGTGCAGCGCAGCGCGGCCAACGAACGGCCAATCGTCGACGTTCCCGTCTCGCCTCAGTATGTCCGCCAACTCAAGCTCCGATCGCTAACGGCGGTGCCTTTTGAGCTGGACGAGATCGAAATATACGGCACGGGCTATATGCGCCAAGGCACCTATCTATCCGACATTATCGACTTGGGCGACGATGCGTCCATCGGTCCGCTGCGCTGGATAGCAGACACCGTGGGCGACTCGCTCTTTTCCAAAATGAGCGTTCGCATGCGCACTGGACACGACGACACGCCGTGGGTGTATCAACAGTGGCTGCGCGACTCGCAGGGACGCATCACGGGGCCCACCGACGTCACGCCGCGCCAGTACTACGCTCTAGAGCGGCGCGATCGCGTAGCGCTAGGCCCAGAAGACGGAGACAATTGGAGCCCTTGGTACACCGTAGAGAATGGCCAGCTGGCCGGAGCCCCGCTACCGCGGCGCTATGCGCAAATAGAGGTGCAATTTGCGGGACGCCTCTTCGACACGCGTCGCATGCGACAGCTGGCGTTTGAATATCTCGTGCCGCCCGTAGCCGACGGCCTGTGGGCCGAAGTCTATCCCCGGCTAGCCGAAGCCGAGCGCCCGGCGAGCTTTCGCTACGGCGTGCGGCTAAAGAATCGGGGCAATGCCCGCGGGTTTGACCGTATAGAAGTCGATACGAACGTGGAGGTCACAGCCGTGCGCGAGCTGAAGATCAACGGACAGCCAGCCGCGTTTGAAATAGACTACATTCGCGAGAGCGGATTTGCGCTGCGCTTTCCCCTCATCCGAGAAAACGACGCCGTGCTCGAGTTTACGTTTGACCTGCCCATCTTTCGCTTTGGCACGACGTTTTCCGGCCGCGCGTATAACAGCCAATTTCCCACGGTTCCCCACGCGCTCTTGCCCGGAGATGCCGTGGATTTTGGCCCCGACGACTTTGGCCCCCTATCGGGCCTCTTTGTCGCCATCCCTAAAAAACAGCTGGGCAAGCTGGTGGGAGAAATTGCGGCCAGCGGCCCCCTCTTCACGCCTAACGGCGATGGGATCAACGAGCAGTTTAGCGTTTCCTTTAACCTGCTTCAGCTGGTAGGACCAGCGCCCGTAACGCTCGAAGTGTACGATCTGAGCGGACGCCCGGTGCGTCAAGTATGCCGTAGAGCATTGGGCATTGGCCCCTCGATGTGTGCGTGGGATGGCGAAGCGGAGAGCGGTATACTAGCAGCGCCGGGCACCTATATCTGGGTGCTCACCGTGCGCGCCGATGCATTTGACGAAAAGCACATGGGAACGGTTTCCCTAGCCTACTGAGAGGAATAGACGCACGCACAATGACACGGTCTACACCGATACGTACCGCCCTACTCTTTACGAGCCTGTGGGTGGCCCTGCTGGCCAACCCACTGGATGCGCAGGACTACGGCGCGCGTCTGGGCACCGTTCAGCGCGGGGGCAAGGTCTCCTTCGAACCGACGGGTCCGGGAGTGCTCTTTGACGCCCTCGACCCGGCGGTGCGGCGATGGTACGTGCCGCAGGAGCTCTATTCAGAATACCAGTGGAAGCAGTGGGAATACTCCAACTATGCCCGCGAAAACTACCAGCGCTACGTATCAACCTCTTTAGAAGGCAACTTTTTCTACGACCTTTACGGCAATTTTGTCACGCGCGGATGGCTGATATACGACTGGCAGGAAATCAACCCCGAACCCTTTGGCAGCACGCTGACAAAGACTTCTCTCTTTGGCCGTTGGTTTAACAATCTGGTCGTGGCCTCCGATCACAAGGGGCAGTATCACTACGCCATTACCGTGGGCAACGAAATTCGCACTACGCTAACGCCGATGACCTTCTCTAAGCCGCTTTTTAACGGCATACAGTGGGATTTTGCCACCGACAAATACGAGGCTACGATGCTGCTTTCACGCATCAGCGATCCCAACTCTTTTATCGTCGGCGGCACGGCGCGCCAGCTGACCGACAACACCAACTTAGCGGGAGGGCGGCTGACGTTCCAGGTGGGCGATTTTGTCAAGATGGGCGGCACGTTTGTCAACGCTCACCACAGCTATACGCGCGCCGAGGCCTTTAGCGACGACCTCTTTAAGGGCGACCTACTCGGCGTGCAAAACGAGGAGCCCGTGGGCGCTATCTACGTGCGCATTCGCGACGATTCGCCCGAGGATGGAAGCGGCGGCGGCGCCCTCTTTGCCAGCGACATCCTAGTGGAAGATCTGGAGGGACGGCAGACGAGAGGCTCCGAGATCGGCTTTCGCGCTTCTGTCGAAGGCGGCTTTCAGCGCCGCGGCTACCTATCGGCCGACGGCAGCGAGGAAATCTTGCTCACATTTGATTTCTCTAACTCGACCTATACGGGCCCTGACCCCAGCCAAATTCGCAGCGTTACGACAGAGCTGGTCTTGGCCAACGACTATCTAGTGGAAATGGGATCAGATCGCCAGAGCGCGCTCAGCGGAACGCGCGTATACACGGTGCTGGCACGCGCCGCAGGCAACGTGCAGGACGGGTCCAATCAGCGCGTGCTCTCCTTTGACTACGGCCTGCCAACGGCCAACCAAATTGTCGGCTTCACAATGGAAGTGACCGATCTCGACGGCGTAGAGGCCTACTTAGAGTACAACGTGAACCACCGCTATCGGCAGTATCCCAACCCGCGCCTGCGCATGCACAGCACGGCCAGCACCCGAGCCGACGCTTGGACGGCCAATCTGTCGAAGAAAGCCTACCCCTACTTCTTGTATGCCGAAGCGTTTGATGTAGACCAACACTACAGCACGTCCATGGACGTAGTGGATGAAAACGGGGCCCTAGACTACAGTCGGCCTCTGCAGCGCTACGAGTTTGTCGACGACAACGACGATCAGGATCGACGACCAGACTGGAAGCGCAAAGGATGGAGCTTTGGCGATCTGGAAGTTTTTCCCGGCTGGGACGAAAACAATGACTTTGTCTCTGATTTTAATCAGAACGACAACGAGATCAGCCCCAATCGCATACCGGACTACGACGAACCCTTTCTGCGGTTTCGCACGGACAGACCCGAGTTTCTCTATGGTATCGATATGAATCACAACGGCACCATCGATCGCTTTGAAAACGACGAGGAAGCCGATCTGCCCTATCAGCGCGACCAGAAGGGCTTCAACGCCTACGCCGGAGCCTATATCCATCCCGACGTGCGCCTAACCGTGGGCTGGATGCGCATTCAAGAAAAAGCGGCCGCCGGACAGAACCGCGCCCTCTATGCACTGGCTACAGTCGACCACAGCTATGCCCGCTGGGGGCGCGTGCGCCTATTCCAAGACCTGCGCAAAGTGCGCGATACAATCGCTGACGACCTCGTACAGTGGCTGCAACCACCCAACTCGCGCGGCGACCTATTTCCCGTTGCCGACGAGCGCCCCGCGCGAAACACGGTGATCAATACGACGTGGATGGGATGGCAGATCGAACCGCTGGCGGGCCTACGCATTGGGCATAAGATTAAATCGCAGCGCTACGACCAGCTGGCCCAACGCGCGCAGCGAGCGCTAGCCGGACAGCGCCGCAGCGCCTACTTTTTTGGCGCGGTGAATCAGGCCGAATACGGGCTCAATCTGCGCCAAATCAGCATTATCCCCGGCTGGAAAAGTGAGTATATACACCAGAAACCCGTCTCCCGCAGCCGACCTCTCATGCGCGAGTGGAGTCAGTTCTTCATGCTCCTTACCCGCCTGCCCATACTGCGTCGTAGCACGCTAGAGGTCGGCCTGGAATACGAAATATTCTCTCAGTTACGCAACCCGCGTCC
>CALDFW010000173.1 GCA_937942165.1 uncultured bacterium
CGTGGTTTTAACAACATCTTCTCCGGTGCTATGCTGACGCTGACGGACAATCGCATTGCGCGCGTGCCGTCACTGCGTCTCAATGCCTACAACTTTATCCCCGTGACCAATGACGACATCGAGCGCATTGAGCTCGTGCTGGGGCCGGGTTCGGCACTCTATGGACCGAATAGCGCCAACGGCGTGATGCATATCATTACGCGCTCGCCGCTGGATCAGCAGGGCACGAACGTAAACGTGGGATTGGGGGAACGCAGCGTGCGCCGTTTCTCTGCGCGTCATGCCGGCAAGATTGGAGAGGATCTCGGTTATAAACTCTCCCTGCAGTCCTTTTCAGGCACTGATTGGGAGTATGTCGACCCCTTGGAGACCCAAGATCGCGACTATGACCTCTCGCGGACTTCGTCTGAATTACGAATCGATTATCGGCCTAATGACGACTTGACGGCCGTCGTTTCGGGCGGGTATAATCAGGCGTCGAATATTGAAATGACGGGTCTCGGTGCCGGGCTGGCCGATGGCTGGATTAGCGGTTATTACCAAGCGCGCGTCTTGTACAAAGACTTCTTTTTTCAGGCCTTCCAAAACTGGACCGACGCCGGAGACACCTTTCTGCTTCGCAGCGGAGACCCGATTCGCGACAAATCTACGCTAACCGTTCTACAGTTGCAGCACTCCTATGATATTGGTGCACGTCAGCGCTTTACCTACGGAGCCGACGTGTTGCGCACGCGCCCAGATACTGAGGGCACGATTAATGGAGCCAACGAAGACGATGACGATATAAACGAGTTCGGCGTCTATCTGCAGAGCGAGACCTCGTTGACGGACAAATTGGAATTAGTGTTAGCTGCCCGTTACGATGATCACAACCGGATTCCAGATGCAGAGCTGAGCCCGCGCGCTGCAATCGTCTTCAAGCCGACGGATACGCAGACGCTCAGGTTGACGTATAACAGTGCGTTTTCCACGCCCAGCAACAACAATATGTATCTCGATTTGGTCTCATCGCGTGATGCCTTCTCTACGGGGGCGCTCTTCCAGCCGACGTTCGGTTTTGCGCCGAGCTTTGACATTCGGGCGCAGGGGACCTACCGCAGAGGTTTCGACGGTGGATTCAGCTTTATGCGCTCGGCCAATGGACGCCCGCAGTTTCGCTCTCCGTTTGCTCCGCTTGCCGGTGCTTCGCCAGAGCAGTACTGGGACCTGAACGATCCTCTGTTTACCAACGTAATGTGGAGCGTTGGTCGCGGTGCTACGTTGGCGCAGTTGACTCCGGTATTTGCCGGACTGGTTGCTGGACAGCTACAGGCCGCTGGATTGGATGCGGCAACTGCGCAGGCGCAGGCCGGTGCCCTGGCTGCCGCGCTGCCATCCCTAATACCAGAACAGCTTGGAGGGCTTAATAATTCGTTGATGTCCCTCAATCTAGAAAAGGTTGCGGCTGGAGATGCGGCGCCTTTTGATCCAGTTGCCGATGCGTATGACGTTCCGTTTACCCGTTCGACGAATACCCACACATTTGAGCTTGGCTACAAGGGGGTGTTGGGAAATAAGTTAGTCGTTGCTGCCGATGCCTATCGCACAACAACGGAAAACTTTGTTGGGCCACTTGCCGTAGAGACGCCCAACGTCTTTCTCGAACCCACGAGCTTGGCCGCTGCGCTGGGACCGGGTATTGCAGCTGCGATGGCCGATCCCGCTAACGCCCAGGTCGCTGGCGCCGTTGCAGCGCTAGATGCTGTGCAAGTGCCCGGCGTTGTCGAGGGTAACGGTAATGGCACGGCAGTTGACGAGGTCACGGCGCTCTTTGTAGGGGGCGCGGCTAGCATACCTTATGGAACCGTGTCGCCCGAACAGGCCTATGATCCAACGGCTCTGATTCTTGCTTATCGAAACTTTGGTAAAGTTACGACGAGCGGTTTTGACCTGAATTTGGCCTATTATGCAAGTGATGCGCTTATGCTTTCTGGAGGTATGGCCTATATCCAGAACAACTTCTTCGAGGACGTTGACGGCATTGCTGATATTGCGCTCAATGCACCTAAGCTCAAGCTCAAGATGGGAGCTCAGTATGCTCTAGAAGACATGGGACTCCGTCTTGGCGCACAGGTGCGTTATAGCGATTCGTTCCGACAGAGTTCGGGTGTGTATATAGGAGACGTCGACGCCTACAGCGTGCTTGATCTCAATGTGGGCTATCAGCTACCGATCGAACAAAATATGCGTCTGACGTTGGACGTCTCCAACGCGCTTAACAATGAGCATATTGAATTTGTCGGAGCACCGATGATTGGAAGACTGGCCGTTATGCAGTTGAGTGCCGCCTTCTAACCTCACGCATCTACTCCGCTACATAAAATGCCCCCGCTACCAGTTGTGTAGCGGGGGCATTTTTTACGGCAGTATAGTTGTTCAGCGATCTTGAATAAACGTGCCGTTTTGCAATTCGCCGAATGCCTGACGAAGTTCCTCTTCCGTGTTCATCACAATGGGCCCATGCCAAGCGACAGGCTCTTCAATTGGGCGTCCCGAAACGAGTAAGAAGCGCAGTCCATCAGGGCCGGCTTGGACAGCAATTTCATCGCCGTTGTCGAATAAGACAAGAGATCGGTTGCCCAAGGTTTGGGAGGGAGTAGGGACCTCCTGTCCGACGATCTCTGTCTGGACGATTTGTGGCTCAGAGGCGTCGCGAAACGAACCGGAACCGGCAAATATATAGGCGAAAGCGCTGCGGTACGTATCGACGGGAAGGGTTTTGTACTGGTTGGGTGGAACGGATATATCGAGGTAGCATGGGTCGGCAGCAATGCCGTCTACCACGCCTCGTTTCCCCCAGAAATTACCGCAAAGAATACGTGCGGTTGTGCCGTCGTCGTCTATGACTTCTGGGACGTCCTTTGACAGGACGTCTTGGTAGCGCGGTGCCGTCATCTTAAGCGAAGACGGCAAGTTAGACCATAACTGAAACCCGTGCATCCTTCCTGCCGCATCACCTCGGGGCATTTCTTGGTGCAAGATACCGCGACCCGCCGTCATCCACTGCACGTCTCCGGCACCCAGATCGCCGGTGTTGCCTAAGCTGTCTCCGTGTGCTACTGTTCCGGCCAGCACGTAGGTAATGGTTTCAATACCGCGATGGGGATGCCAGGGAAACCCGGCCAGATAGTCTTGTGGGCTATCGTTGCGAAAGTCGTCAAAGAGCAGGAAGGGATCCGTCGCATCTGTTTGGCCGAAGCCAAATCCTCTGTGGAGCTTGACGCCGGCTCCCTCTTGCGTAGGACGGGCTTGCACGGTGGCTTTTACGGGGCGTATCGACAACGTCATCTCCTCACTGATGTCTTGGGTTCCACGGTCTTATATCTACTGCGGTCATACCTGCTGCGCGAGCTGCCTGCAGGCCTAAGTCTCCGTCTTCGAACGCCACACACGCGCGTGCTGGAACGCCGATCGCTTGCGCCGCAGCTAAAAAAACGTCGGGGGCCGGTTTTGCCATGCCCGACTCGGTAGAACTTATCACCGCATCAAACCAATGCAACACGCCAATTGCCTGGAGTGAAGCGCTAGCTGATTCGGTCGTGCTGCCTGTAGCTATAGCCATCGGGAGCTGGCCGCGGAAGCGGCGAGCGATTTCTACAACGGGGCGTACGGGCTGCAAGCGGTGCAGGGGCAGGCTATGGAAATAGTGCTCGTATTCTTGTGTAACCTGTTGTGTATCGACGCTGACGCGCTGTTCGGAGATAAGTTGGCCTATGATATCGGTAATGGGCCGACCGGCCCAAGAGTAGAATCGACTTTCTTCTAGATGCAATCCGTAGCGCTCGAGCGTTTTTGACCACGCTTCGTAATGCAGAGGCATATTGTCGACAACCGTACCGTCGCAGTCGAATACGAGCCCTTTGCAATGGGTGGGTGCTTGCCAATTCACGTGCGACCCAGTGCTTTGGCCACAACGGATAGCATGCGGTCTGTGCGCATCGGCTTTTTCAATACGGCTGTCACTCCTTCGGGCAAACTGCGACCGTCGGTTATGGTCTGCTCTGTTGTCAGTATGATCGCGGCGCTGGGCTGCACTTTTTGTAATACTTGAATGACGTTGGTGTAAGGGACGTCGGCAATGCTAGTGTCTAAAAGGATCAGATCAATCGAGCTTGGTTGTTTTTGAATTATGCCAACCGCCTGACGCCCACTATCGGCTTCACATACGGCATAGCCGTAGTAGGTTAGCTGGCGCGTGAGCGTGGTGCGCGCCATGCGGTTGGGATCGGTCAGCAGCAAGGTCCAAGTTGGCTTATCATTCAACGATGATTCCTCAAGTTAGATAGGGGAAGAGCAATAGGCGGAGAAAGGAAAGGCCCAGCCTGCTAAGTGCGGGCTGGGCCTTTGGCCATAGAATCGATATTGCAAATAAGTGCTCTCTAGCCAATTGCTAAGCGCACGACGAATAAAACAGCTTAGGTAGTCTGGTCTCCGCGTGCCATGACGACCTTGCCAGTGCGCACCATCTCTCGGATCTCAAATTTCTCTAACAAGGCGCATAGTGCGTTCATTTTTTCCGTAGTTCCCGTGGCCTCTATAGTGATAGAATCTGACGAGATATCGACGGTTTTGCCGCGAAATACTTCGGCTATTTGCAGTACTTCAGCGCGCTCAGAAACGGTGCAGCCAATCTTGAAAAGAGTCAGCTCACGCACGATCGCTTGATCGTTTGTGTGGTCTTTGGCGTGGATGACATCAACCAGTTTATTTAGCTGTAAAATGATCTGCTGCAGCTCGTTCTTGGGGCCGATACACGTCGTCGTCATGCGAGAGGTGTTTGGGATATGAGCCTGTGAAACAACCAGGTTTTCAATGTTATAACCCCGCCGTGCAAAAACTTGTGCGATGCGCACGAGGACTCCAGGGCGATCGTTTACCAAGAGTCCAATCGTCGACTTGGCCGTTGGGGTCGCCGCTTTGAGCTGCGGTGCGTCGACGGCGGCTTGGCGTTCGTTGAGCTGTTCCTCGTCAAAGGCGATGGTGTGCTGTGTCATTAGGTGCTCCCTTTGGGCTGAGCCAGTTTGTGCTTCGGGGCTTCCGTGAGCATCTCGCTAATAGCGGCACCCGCAGGAATCATGGGAAATACGTTGTCCTCTTTTTCGCACTCTGCGTGAATGATACAGGGACCATCGTTATAGTCGAGTGCCTGCTTTAGCACCTTGTCGATATCGGCTGTGCGACGCAGGCGGAATCCCTTACCTCCGTAGGCCTCAATCAGCTTTACAAAGTCAGGGTTGCCGTCTAGGTCGACTCCGGAGAGTCGATTGTCGAAAAAGAGGTTTTGCCACTGGCGAACCATGCCCAGATACTTGTTGTCCAATACCAGGATCTTTATTGGGAGTCGATGGATGCAGGCAGTTGCCAACTCACAGAGTGTCATCTGAAACCCACCATCTCCGACGACCGCTATGACCGTATCGTCGGGACGCCCAAACTGTGCGCCAATGGCTGCGGGAAATCCGAAGCCCATAGTGCCGGCGCCGCCAGAAGAAAGCCACTGGCGGTGGTGAGCCGTCTTGTAAAACTGAGCGGCCCACATTTGGTGCTGTCCTACGTCGGTCGTAACGACGGCGCGTCCCGCGGTTAGGTGATAGATGCGGTCGAGAACGGCCTGCATTTTTAGGCCACCGCGCTTGCCATATTTAAGCGGATATTTCTCTTTCCACTGATTGATCTGCGTCAGCCAATCGGTGGTGTCGAGCGGCTCAACGAGGTTGATCAATTCTTCCAGAACCTGTCGGGCATCACCCTCAATGAATACGTCGGGCATAACGACCTTGCCAAACTCGGCGGGGTCGATATCGACGTGGATTTTCTTTGCGTCGGGACAGAATTCTGAGAGCTTGCCCGTAATGCGATCATCCCAACGGCCGCCAATTGACATGATGAGATCACAGCCGACCACGGCTTTGTTGGCATAGGCTGTTCCATGCATGCCGAGCATGCCGACAGAGAGCTCGTGCTGTTCCGGGAAAGCGCCTTTGCCCAAAAGGGTATTCGTGACGGCCATCTGCGTTTTTTCGGCGAATGCTTTCGCCGCTTCGTGCGCTCCTGAGGCAATACAGCCTCCGCCCAAGTAGAGAAGGGGGCGTTTACTCTGGCGAATAAGCTCAGCTGCCTGACGCAGCTGCTCTGGGTCGGCTTTGTGCTGCCAGTGATAGCCGGGGAGGTAGACCTTCTCTGGAAATTCCGTTGTGCATTCGGGGAAGGGAGCGCCCTGCGTCACGTCCTTGGGCAGGTCAATCAGCACCGGTCCCTGGCGTCCAGTCGTCGCAATATGGAAAGATTCCATCATTACGCGGGGAATCTCGTCTGGGTCTTTCACTAAGTAAGAATGTTTAACGACGGGCATAGAAATGCCGAATACGTCCGCTTCTTGAAAGGCATCTTTGCCGAGCATTGAGGTTATGGTCTGGCCCGTAAGAACAATCAAAGGAGACGAATCCATCTGAGCCGTTAGCAGTCCAGTAATCGTGTTGGTTGCTCCAGGGCCTGAGGTGACGAGGGCGACGCCCGGTTTGCCGGTCGCGCGCGCATAGCCATCGGCCATGTGCGTGGCACCCTGTTCGTGTCGGGTAAGCACAAATTTGATCTGTTTCGAATTGAGCAGAGCGTCGAAAATGGGCATGGCCGCTCCTCCGGGATGGCCGAATACATATTCAACGCCGAAGCGATCTAGTGCTTCGATAACGGCATCGGCTCCTCTTCTAGTAGCCATTGTGCCTCTCCTTCGCAGTGTTTTTTGTATTATGTTTACCTGTTCTACTAAAATAAGCTATTTTTATCAATATCGGCAATATGCAAATAAAAATAAAGTTGAATTTCAGAGAAAAACCTCATTACTACCGTCTTGGATGTATTTCCGTAAGGCACATTCGAGGTTTTTGTGAGAAATATCCCCCCAAACGTCCTCAATCACCTTAAGAGGTCGATGTTGAATGGGGTCTGTGGGCTTTACTGTGACCAGACTCGCCTGAAAAAGTCTATCCAGTTGCCGGCACATATAGCTGCTATAGTTTTCTGATCGTAGCCGCGTTTTTCAAAGAGGGGCACCAGACTCTGCAAATCGGCGATGGTGTTTAGATCGCGCGGTGCTTGCTCCGTTCCGAAACCGCCGTCTAAGTCGGTGCCAATGCCGCAGTGACGAGCCGTGCCTAGGAGCTGGCAAATATAGTCTATGTGATTGACCACGGTCTCGAGGGTGGCTTTGGTTTGTTGGGCAAACGCGGGCAGTTTGCGCTGCCAGTCGGGATCGAGCATCCATACATCTAGGGCGGTGCCAATCACGCCGTCCCGTTCGGCGATGGAACGAATCATCTCGTCCGTTAATTGGCGCTGGCCAGGGGTCAGAGCGCGACAGTTGTGGTGGGAGGCTGCAATCGGGCCATCGTACACTTCCAAAAGCTCCCAGTGGGCCTGGTCAGTGAGGTGCGTGACGTCGACGATGATACCCGCCTCGTGCAGAGCATCAAGTAGTGGTTTAGCCGTGGGTAAGAGGCCGCCTTCTGTGCCCGTGCCGTGTGAGTATGCGCTCGTCCCGTAGTGTGAAATACTGACCATGCGCAAGCCCAGATCATACCATTCGGGGACCTGAGCGGGATCGAGAATAGGGTCGGCGCTCTCCATGGACAATATCAGGCCTATGGGGGTGTCGGGCTGCGGTTCCTGCCAAGCGGAGACGCATTGGTCGAGCTCTTCAACCGTCCTCACAAAGCGGATATAGCCGGCCCGTTCGAGTGCCTGATAATAAGCCAAGTGGCCTCTGCCAACTCCGTGGCACTGTTCCTGGGTATACATGCCCGTCCGGGTCCATTTATCATCCGAGTCGAGGCGCGACATAACGGTGCCGCAAACCAAGCCAATCTTTCCCGCGCGCAGCTCTGGTAAGGTGACGGTGCAAGAGCCGAAGCCCTCCATCGTTTGGATCGAATCGTGCACGCGAACAGTAGCGGCCGGCTGCGTTAGGTCGCGGTTGATTTGGAGTGCTGAAAAGGACAGGTCTAGGTGGCTGTCGAGAATTAAGGGGCGATCGTCGGGCATGGTTTAGCTCCAAGTCTGGCGAAAAAAGCGCACCAAGTTACCGTGGGCGATGGCGTTTATATCAGTTTTGCTGTAGCCCCTGCGAGCGAGCAGGTCGAGAAAGCGCTGCAAGTCAGCAATGGTGTTTAAATCCGTCGGTGATAGCTCGCGGCCAAAGCCTCCATCGAGGTCAGAGCCTATGGCTACATGGTTGCAGTTGCCGGCCAGTTGGCAGATGTGATCTATGTGGTCGATGGCTGCACTCATACTGCGGCGCGCCGTACGTGGATACGTAGATGGGTCATCGAAATCTACTTCTGGGTTGAGCATATACTCGGCGAAAACGATCCCTATGACCCCTCCTCGATCTATGAGCGCCTTTATCATATCATCGCTTAGATGGCGCTGACCGGGAACCAACGCACGGCACATGCAGTGGCTGGCGTGCACGGGCCCTTGCCAATAGTCGAGCAACTGCCAGAACGTCAGATCGGCTGCGTGCGTTAGGTCGAGTGCAATATTTGTTTCAGCTAAGGCGTCTAAGAGGGGATATGCACAGGCGTACAGGCCGCCTTGAGTACCTGTGCCGTGGCCCCATGTATTGGCTCCAAAGTGCGTTAAACCAACGGAGCGAAGACCTTGTTCGTGCCACCATCCAACTTGATCAGGACCGAGTATGGGATCTGCACTCTCCATGGATAGGATTAGACCAAGCGGCGTTTCGAGACTTGGGTTGGACCAATCGAGTAAACGCGCGTCCAAGTCCTCTGCGGAGCGGATAAAACGAAGATGGCCAGCGCGCTCTAGCGCTTTGTAATAGTGAAGGTGGGCCTGTCCTAATGCGTGTGCGGCTAACTGAGTGCGCGCGCCGTCGTCGAGGGTACCCGTTGGCATCTGGACGCGAGACATGATGGTAGAGAGCGCAATGCCTACGTGACCGCGCCGCATTTCGGATAATGATACTGTCGCCGTGCCCTTTGCTGGGCTTTCTTGGCGCTTGCGTTCGCGCAGTGAGTCCGGATGGGACGGACCCGGCGGACGCGGGTCTTCTCGTTCGCGCAGTTCGTTTATATCCTGCGTCAGGTCACGTCTGTGAAAGAGCGCATTGTAAGCTAGGTCGAGATGGCCGTCTAAAATAAGCGTTTTTTGCGATGACATGAGGACCTTTGGGTTTGCCTGCACGGTAGAGGGGCCGCGTTAGGATGAGACTAAATATTTTTCCAACGTGGTTTCGTTTACAGTGATGCCGAGACCGGGGGACTCGGGAACGCGCACGTATCCATCGAGCACTTCAAATTTCTCATGCGTCAATTCGTGGCGCAGGGGAGAGTCGGCCATGCAGTACTCGAAAATTTCTCCATGGGGCACGGCAGCTAAACCGTGTAGAGACGCCGCGATAGTGATTCCGCTCTTGAAGCTGTGGTTGACGACTTTCCGATGCATTTTATGCGCCATGCGGCCTACGGCGACCATGTTTGATATGCCACAACGGCCCGGATCGGGCTGGACCCAGTCGATCTCGCCTTCCGTTAGGAGGCGCTCGAAATCGGTTAGGTTCGATTCGGCTTCACCCGTAGCTATGGGCACCGGACTTGCAGCGGATAGCTGGGCATAGCCAGCTACGTCTTGGGGATGTAGAGGCTCTTCCAGCCAAAATATGTCGTACTCGGCGAACGATTCGGCTCGTTGGAGAGCCGTCTTCCAATCCCAAACTTGGCCTGCATCAACGAGGATGTCTACGTCTTCTCCAGCGCCGCGTCGCGCCTCCCGGACGAGAGCAATGTCATGCGTTTCGCTCTGTCCCATTGGCCCCCAACCAAACTTAATGGCGGTAAATCCCATGTCCGCGTGTCGGCGTGCCAATTCGTAGGTCGCTTCTGGCGTATCGCCGAATAGAATTGAACAGTAGGCTCGAAATGACCTGTTGAATGGACCGCCGAAGAGCTGATAGATGGGAGCGTCATGGGCCTTGCCCGCAATATCCCACAGCGCCTGATTGATACCTGCCATAGCGTGAGCACCTACTCCAACGCGTCCGTAATAGTTGGCTGCCGCATCCATATGAGCCATGCAGGCTTCCACGGCGAGCGGATCTGCGCCTATTAGGGCATTGGCCAAACCGTTGCAAATCTGATGGGACAGGGGTGCTTCAATCACCGCTTTTACAACGCTGGGACAGGAGTCGACCTCGCCCCAGCCCGTAATTCCAGCATCGGTTTCGATCTGTATGAGACAGGTGTCCTGCGTGCCTTCACAAATGGCACTCACTTCGGGTAGGCGCAGCACGTGTGCGTGAACGGCGGTAATTTTCATAGGTATGTAGTCTGCGTTAGAAGGTGAAAACGGTTTCTATTGACATGATTTTTTGCCGGCGTATCTGGTCGTCTGCATCGCGACTGAAAACGTAGCGTACGTCGCAAAGAACAGAGACGCCACTGTTCATTTCCAATCCAAGTTCATAGCCGTAAAACGTGTCCTCAGTAGCTTCAAAAAAGCCGTCCGTCTTAATCCCATCGCCGCTGAGTCGCGTGCCGATGTTGCTCTTTTGATAGTAGGCGCGCGCGCGAGTGAGGCGCGGTATCGATGATAGGAGAGCGGAGGAAAGACGTGCACTGGCCAGAAGTTCCTGTTGTGGGTTGTCCCTGCCGGCCAAGTACTGGTACGCTGCGGATGCGTACATGTAGGAGCCAAGGTTTGCTCCCAATCGACCAAATAGACCGGAAAGCGGTTCCGAACCGCCCAAGAGTGCGTCTTTGGAACGGGCTCGTCCCGAAGATAGGTCTATGCGAGCGCGATCCAGTTCGTAGAGTGTATCAAAATATCGGGCACTGAAGTCGTCGCGAAAATGGCGGAATTCGATCTGTCCGTCTAGGGCACCGGCGTTGAGCCATAAACCCGGTGCGGCAATACCCCAACCCGTTGCTCTGCGATCTCCGGGGAATAGACCCTGCTCTGCGGCGGCAAATGCGCTCAGTTCGTCGTTGTCGTCGATGAGCAGAGCCACCTGGCCGTACGCCTTTAGCCGTACGTGTTCTGCATCGCTGAGCGCATACGCCACATCGAGTCCTGCGATGGCAAAGCGATCGCGACCAACGGCACTTTTGTTAAAAGGTTTTTTACGCTTCACGTCTGTGTCTACGGGGAAAGCGTCCCCGTAGTCGGCATTGAGGGCGCGAAGTCTGTTGGCGACATCGGCGTTGTAGCCACTCTCGTCATCGATGTCAATTACGCCGTCATTGTCGTCGTCGCTATCGGTCTGATCTGGTATGCCGTCGTTATCGTTGTCTAGTGCGAGATTGGCATCTGAAGGGAAGGCGTCAACCGCATCGGGGAATCCGTCTCCATCCCCGTCTAACAGGCCGCTGTATTGGTCGAGATCGACGACGTATGTAAAGCCCACCTCGAGTTTTTTTAAGGGCGTTGCAAATGTGCGAAGCCCAATAAGTGCTCCGCCTTCTTTAATGTCTTGCACATTGTTAACTACGCCCTCGATGCCAATAGATGTGCCCGCTACATCTCGCAGGCGGAATTGGATGCCCGTTTTCTTTACGCCTGGATATTGTAACGTGTTCCTGTAGTCTGACATAATCAGTCCATAGCCGAGCCGAACGTCTTCCAAGGCGCCAACTTTAACGTGGACGAGATCTTCAGCTTTACCGTAGCGCACATAGTAAACTTTGCGTAAAAAAGAATCGAGTGCTTCTGTCGACGAGCCAAACTGCCACCCACGCGCACTGATGTCCCCATCCGAATTGATAAAGAGTTCTATGTCTAAAGCGACACCCCACGCGCCTATGGGAATATCGGGCCGCATGCTAATTCGATAGAATTGCTCTTGGCCGATAGTGGTGCTGCCCATGCTGCCACTTAGAGAGGGAACGCTAGCGGAATCTTGTGCCGCTCCGCTCGGAGGGTTAGCAAATATGAGAAGCGCGAGGCACAGTAAGAACGGAGCGTATTTCATGCTTTATTTTCCATTTATCTGGCCCTGTATGGCCCCGCCTGAATTTCCTGCTCGTCTTCTTCTTGCACTAACCTGTAACTGATGCGCTGTTCGTCTTCGACAATGGAGTGCGTTAACTCACCGATGCGTAGTTCTACGCCTGAAAAGAGCTTGCCCTGAACGTTGATGGCCGATTGAAGAGATAGTCTGCGCTGTGAGTCGGCTATTTCTTCAAGTTCTTCCTCTAAGCTTTTTACCAGTTCTGCTATTTTTGCTATGCGCTTGACGGTTGATAAGATCTTTTGTTTCTCCTCGTTTGTGCGGCAGTAGGATAGTTTCTGCTTGATGAGGGAGACGTCTACACTCGACACGCCAATGATCGAAAGTAAATTAATTTGTTTTTGGTTACAGGAATGTATGTTTGCACGTATCTGTTCGATGCGTTCAAGCGATTCTGGATTAACCCCTGTGACCAAGCGGGTATTTGTGTTATAGGGGGACCCGATGGATCGAGCTAAGATCCCTCGTGCGCCCCAAGCAAGTCCGCCCACAAGAGCGCGAGATTTCCCTTCTCCCTTTCCCGTAACAACAATTTGCCCACCGGATCGCACGGAGGCGTTAAACAAATGCGAACCAATTCGGATGTCATTTCCGCTGCGTAGCGTTGCTTCCTGCACGTATTTAGCAGCAATACTTCCGCCTGCAATCAATTCAGTCGATGCGCCGATTACACCTCGTTTTACGACAATATTCTTACCTGCTGTCACGTAGGCTCCCGCTTCGATATAGCCGCCTATCGTAACACTGCCGGTTGCGCGAACGGAAAATTGCTGTTGGACAGATCCTTCTATCATCACGTCGCCGTTAAACTCGACATTGCCCGTTGTATAGTCTACGTTGCCTGATATCTTGGAGATGGGGTTAACGCTGATGTCAATCCGTTGTGATATACGCCCATCTTTTTCTTTCTCCTTGGTTCGCATTGATACGCCGCCCGCCGCATTGGCGAAAAAAGCAATAACACCCTCTTCTTCCGTTTCAGCAAAGATGCGTGCGTCAATGGTTAATTCGATGTTGATCTGTGTTGGAGGCGGCAATTCGTTGCCGTATACGTCTCTGCCTGATTTGCCCGCCATGGGAGGAATCAGGCGTCCTATGATATCGTTCTCTTGCACGAGCGTTATGAGGTCGCGCTCGCGAAAATCAATTGAACCATCGTCCAAGAATTTTCCGATCTTCTTCTCGTCTTGGACGTTCACTTCCCATTGAAAAGACGCATCGCGTCCCGTTTCAGCGGGGTTTCCCTGTGCCAGCAGTATGAGATAATCTTCCACTTCTCCCCTTGAGAGCGCGGCGCGCTTTTCTACCCAATGGTCGGGATTGAAGCCAAAGTTGATTCCCTGCTGATAGAGGAGTTCTTGTATCTCTTCCAGCTTAGGGTAGACTGGTGCAGCGCTTTGAGGGAAATTGAGAAAATAGGCGCACGTCTTGTCGGGTGTGACCCATATGGGGGATAGGAGCATTACCTGCACGTCCCATTTTAGGGACAGAAAGCCGAAATACTCTGCGCGACAGCGGAGTCCGTTCTCGTCGATGGATAGGTTTGAACCTACTTCAAGAGGTAAATCATCGCCGGGCTTCGGAAGAATCTCTTCCCCTCGAATGGTTTGACCTGCTAAACCTTCCGAGGCGGGAGACTTCTCCATCACAGTTTGTCCCGTTACTACTGCGGTAAAGGTGGAAGCGCTGTGGTCGGAGAATATTTCGTCGAGCGCATTCGATATTTCTCCGGCCGAAGACATGGAGAGAAGGCTCTCAATTTGGTTCCATGACGGAACAGAATACGTGTCGAAGGCATAGTGTATTTGGGCATCATCCCCGGCTACCGCATGGATGCCTTCTGCGATGGGCAAGGTTGAAGGGAGTGGATGAGCGCGCTCTAAGCGCTGTTGGATAAGCTGAATTTGCTTTCCCATTAAACCACTGGTGACCCACATGATTTCCAAGAGGAAATGAATTTCTTCTACGCTTGGGACTGGCTGCCTTACGCCCTCTGGTGGTGCGATGTAAACAAAATTGGCTACCATTCCATCTGGACTGATCCAGATGGGGGAGAGAACAGTGGGAGCGCCGTCAATGAGGCCAGCGTATCCATAAATCGTCGCGACACAAGTCAGTCCGTCATCAGAGAGATCCGTATTATCGCCCAGAGGCAAGTAGACCTCTTTGTCGCTGTTTAGCTCAATGGGCTCACCGTAAATATTTTCACCAATCTCTATTTCTGCTGGATTAATACGGGATATGATATCGCCCGGTTTGACGGGCCATACAACACCTCTATATGAGCGAATAGCTTCTATATGAGGGCTTTCAAGGACGTGTTTAAGCAACTCGAAATCCGTCAACTTATCCGAAACATTGCGTTTGTTCATTGTTTCTGGAGGCAGCAGGTAGGAGATAGAGGCCTCCCTCAGAACCTTCGTGGAGCGACCACGCGCCACAACGAGATTTTCGACCAGTTGGCTTCGGTGGGCCGAATGTACGGCGGAGCGAATCCCTTCATAGTCAATTCCGGTCTGTATGTTTTCGCTGCGGATAAAGCGGATTATGTCTTCGTATTTAGTTGTCGAAGTGATGCGGGTGAGCGTTGCCGTTAGCTGATCGGAAGAAATCTCTATGCTCAGCGCAGTTGTTTGCATTTGCGCATACACATTATTAAATGCTGCGCGGTCTCGGTTGCGGCGATCGCTACGCGTCGAACGGTTGGGCGTGCGATTTCGCGAGGACGGCGAGTTGACCGGATCTTTGTCAGCGGGGTCATCGTCACCGAGTAACGAATCTATATCTTCTTCTGTCGCGTCGAGAGATATGCCCTCGTCAGCCAAGATGGATTCCAATCCTTTTAGTAGATCGTCTCCATCTTGCTGCGCGGATCGCGCTCGCTTATTGTCGGGCTCCTCGTTGCTCATATCCATTCGTTGTTTATGGAACTGAATAATAAAGAAGTGTCATTTTAATATATGTAACCCAGACGAGACGGTAAACAACGAGACTTCTTATTGTAGCTATGAGTGGTAAATGCAATAAAAAAGTTGATTTTACGCTGTTTTTCGTTATGTATTTGCTGCGTAATGCTCATTCTATGCACCGTTAAACAGGGTAACTTATAGTGCGAACGCTTGCAGAATTGCTGAATCAGAGCTTTGAGAATTATGCGGATAAGGTCGCCGTACGAGTCTTGTCCTCCGGAGGTCGCGATGCGGTTTATCAACCTATAACCTATGCCGAACTAAAGGTCCGCCGAGATCGCCTTGCTTCGGGCTTGGCGCGTCTTGGTATGGTGAAGGGGCAGCGAATAGGCATCCTTACAGATGGAGGGTTTGAGCCACTGCTCGTTTTCCTAGCCTGTGACCTTTTGGGGCTAAGCAGCGTTCCACTATGCTTGAAGTCTTCGCCTGAAATCTTAGCGCACAATATTAGTCATTCCGGCATGGACTTGCTAGTCGCCGATCGCAAGGGTGTGGAAGCCCTAGGGGATATGCTCATAGATATGGTCGATGCGCCAAGGCTGATCTTAATTGAGAGGGAAGAGGGAGAGGAAGATACGTTGAGTTGGGATGAGATTGCCGAAGACGAGGGAAATCCACCTGACGTAGATCTCAGCCCTGAGGACGAGACTAAAGTGCTGTATACTTCAGGGTCTTCGGGCATGCCCAAGGGCGTTGTGCAGACACATGGAAATATTGTCGCCAACGTGGAAGAAGTGTGGGATGCGATCAGTTTGAAAGAGGACTTCTTCTTCTTTAAATCGGCTCCTGATTACCATTCCATGGGCGTTCTCAACGTCTACTATCCGCTTGCTAAAGGTTGGGTGTTAGACATGGCGCGTTCGCCCGATCGCGTTTTGACAGATATTCGCACGTCGGCGCCTCAGGGCTTCCTGACGGTTCCGCTAATTCTCGACAAGGTGTATGGGAATGTGCGCAAGGAAATACAAGCTGGTGGCCTAAAGGGAGCGCTTGTTGGAAGAGCGGTTGCCGCCAAGGAGCGGTTAAGCACTGGGCGAGCGTCGCTTGTCGATCACCTTTTCTTTCATACGCTTGGTAAGAAGGTGGTGGAAAAAATACGCGCGCAGTTAGCCACGCGCGTGGGGGCCAACCTGGAAGTCCTTATTGTCGGTTCCGCTAAGGCCGATCCGGAGGCTTTAGACTTTTTTCATCAGGTTTTGGATATAGCAACGTTTGAAGGGTATGGAGCCACGGAGTGTGCTCCGCTCATAGCGGCTAATCATCTGGGAGTACGCAAAGTTGGGACGGTTGGAAAACCTCTAATCAAGGTGCGCATTGTCGATGAAGAGGGACAAGAGATTGGCTACGGAGATCCCGAGGGGACATATCGCCCAACAGGAGAGAAAATAGGAGAGCTGTGGGCAAGCGGACCCAATGTCATGAAGGGCTACTTAAACGACTCTGTGCAAACGGAGCGTGCGCTCGTACAGCACGACGGGCAGACCTGGTACCGGTCAGGAGATTTATTCAGCATAGATGAAGAGGGTTTTCTGACGTTTCGAGGTCGCGTTGGTCGTCAGTTTAAGCTCCGCAACGGTGAGTTTATTAATCCCGAACTCTTGGAGAGGATCTTTGCACGTGCTCCACTCGTAGAGCACGTGCTCGTATACGGTGATCAGCAGCGAGATTTTCCGCTGCCCCTAGTGGTTGTTGATGTGGAAGAGGCGGCTAAGAGGCTTGGTGAGGAAGTTGCGGGCCTGGAGGATAGTGCAGTGCGTGTGCATCCGAAAGTGACAGAACTAGCGCGTTCCCAGCTGCTGGAAGAGGCCCGTGAGGCGGGTTTACCAAGCCACGAGCGGCCCCAGCGAATTGCCCCGTTGCCGGAAGCATTGAGTGAAGAGGATGGTACGCTGACGCGCGGACTGAAGAAAGTCGTGCCCAAAGCGATTTTTCAGCGCTATACGTCTCTAATCGAAGAGGCTTACGGTGCTTAGAATGCGTTATTAATAGCGTACCTTTTTGTTCGAAAGTGTTTGAAAAATAACGAGGTTGCCCGATATATCAGCTTGGCCTATGTTTATCTTTACGGTCTGTTGCTTCCACCCATTTAGCCAAACTGATTAGATCGCAAACACATGCCTATTCGCAAAGCAGTTTTTCCGGTTGCAGGTATGGGTACTCGTCTGCTACCAGCGACAAAGTCTCAGCCCAAAGAGATGTTACCGGTCGGCTACAAGCCGGTGGTTCAGTATGTCGTCGAAGAGATGGTCGAGCAGGGTCTGAGCAAATTCCTATTCATAACGGGGCGGAAAAAGCGTTCAATCGAAGACCACTTCGATGCCGATCCGGAATTGGAGGCGCGTCTCTCTGGGAAGGACCAGATTGTAGACGAGGTCGACTACTCTGCGCAAGGCGTCGAGTTTTACTACGCTCGCCAGCGCCGTCCAGATGGGAATGCCGACGCCGTTCGCCTAGCTCGAGAATTCGTTGGGAACGAATCGTTTGTCGTTGCTTTTGGGGATACGATTATCTATTCCCCCGATACGCCGAGAGTTATTGAGCGCATGGTCGATTCACACGAGCGCCATCAGTCTGTCGCCACTATTGGCGTTTGGGAAGTGCCGCGTGAGGAAACGAGGAAGTATGGAGTGGTGCAGCCCACAGGAGAGATTGGCGATGACTTTGCAATCAGAGACATTGTCGAAAAGCCAGAGCCCTCTGAAGCGCCGAGCTGTTTGGCCGTTGCAGCACGCTATATATTCACGCCGGATATCTTTTCTGCTATTGATTCATTGGAGCCCGGTCTCGGGGGAGAGCTGTGGCTGACCGATGCGATTCGGATTCTTCTGCAGCGCGGAGCTCCCGTCCGCTGTGTGCGTCTCAACGGCGTTGAAAAACGCTACGACATCGGGATGCCTCTAACCTACTATAAAGCGTTCGCCGATTTTGCACTGCGCGATCCGGAACACGGAGACGATTTCCGCGTCTATCTTCGGGACAAACTCGCAGGGGAATAGCAAAGGCTCCTATGAAAGTTACGATGGACTACGGGCGCGACGGACTGGATATTGAAGTGCCTGACCACGCTCTCGTATTGCAAATGAGCGATGCGCCTGTCCTTTCCGATTTGGACCAAAGATTGGAGGAGGCACTTGCCCATCCCATCGGGGCGCTGGCGCTGCGTCAACTCGCCCGAGGGCGCTCGGATGCCTGCATCGTCATTTCCGATATCACGCGCCCCGTTCCGAATGCGAAAATCTTGCCCCCCATGCTGCGGATTTTGGAAGAGGAGGGCATCGCACGCGAAGACATAACGATCCTCGTTGGCACCGGTTTACATCGCCCAAATGAGGGGGAAGAGTTAGTGCAGTTGGTCGGCGAGGAAATTGCCTGTTCGTATCGCATTGTCAATCACAAAGCGCGCGAGAGGGATACGCTTACCTATCTCGGTGACACGTCTGGTGGAGCGCCCATTTGGATTGATACG
>CALDFW010000174.1 GCA_937942165.1 uncultured bacterium
TGCTCTCCGAGCGAGGAGTAAAAACTCGTCAGGTTGATACGCACCTGGTTGTTTTCATGCGAGATGATGCGGCTAACGTTGAAATTGAGCGGAATGAGCGTTGCTTTACAGGAGCGATCGACGCGTTTCTCTTCCTGGCGAATTTGTCGGTCTAGGCTCTCTCGCTCTTCCCGTTTTTTGGCGAAGTCGCGATGCAGGTTGTCTATGGTATTCTTCCTGTCGCTGTAGTCGCCCAACGCCAGCTGAGAATCCATGAGCTCGCCCCCGATATAGACGTCGCCGGCTGCTGATACGCGGCTGTCTTGGATGTCTCCGTCTACATAGAGTGCGCTGCATTTTATATGTGCATTAAACACGTTTCCCTTGACGAGTAGATCACCTGATAGCTGTATGCGACAAGGGTTGTTCTCCACGCCGTTAAGCGAGCCGTCTATAACTAGAGATCGCCCGCCATTGACGCTAGTCCCTCCGGGCATGTCATCGAGTAGATGACCGTTTTGATCGCCAGTGTCAAATGTGTGGTTGGTCGTATTGAGTCCCTTAAAGTCGATGGCTTGTCCATCGGCCAAAAGATCTCCCTCTACGACATTGATGTCGAAAATGGAGGCCATATTAGTTGAGGCTGTCAGGAGCTATACCTAAAGCGCGGATATCGTTCATCGCGCTTTGTATCTGCTGAGCCTTTTGTAGCAGTGTGGAAAATGTGTCTACGTTGACGGGTTTGGAAATCAGCACATCAATGCAGCTAGATATATCTTCTGACATCGTTTCGGGTAGAAACCCTGAGACTACGGCAATGATGGCGTGGGGACACATGTTGCGCAACATGGCAATAATCTCGAGACCGCTTGCGCCTGGCATCTGTATATCCAACGTGATGACGTCATACACTGATCTGAGAACCTGCGTCATGGCTTCCTCACCGCTATTTACGCAGTCTATTTGGTCGAAACCATTGATCTCGGCTAGCTGGGAGAAATAGCTAGTAATCGTTTCTTCATCGTCGACTATGAGGATTTTCATAGGAATCGGACCTCTTACACTCCAGTTAGGCGTGGATATGTACTCGGGGCGTAAATATACTCGGCAGAAAATATATGAAAATGTCGGCAAAAGCCGAATTAAAAATACGCAGCACAGCTGCATTGAATAATTAGACGGACTGCAAGATACGCTGCGTAATATGATCCAATGGTTCGATAAAATCAATGGCTCCCCTAGCAATTGCTTCTCGGGGCATGCCAAATACGACCGAGCTGTCTTCATCCTGTGCTATGGTTGTGGCACCCGCGTTTCGCACGTTGAGCATGGCATCTGCTCCATCGGATCCCATGCCCGTTAACATGACGGCAACGGAATCTTTACCTGCATATCTTGCTACGGAGTTGAAGAGGACTTCAACAGATGGACGGTGGCGTCCAACTAGAGGACCCGAGCTCACTTTGGCTTGGTAGAGGGCGCCCGATCGCCGCAGCTGTAGGTGATAATTGCCGGGGGCAATGAGAACTTTGCCCGGCACGACGGGCTCGCCATCTTCAGCCTCTTTTATTTGTGGGGGACAGATGCCGTCGAGTCGTTTTGCAAAGGCGTTGGTGAAATTCTCCGGCATGTGTTGCACTATGAGCGTGCCTGGCCCGTCTGCGGGGAAAGACTGCAAGAGGACGCGCAGCGCTTCGGTGCCCCCGGTCGAGGCGCCGATTGCTACAATTTTATTGGTCGTACGCGATAGGGGGCGGGCTCGCGCAGGCGTTATACGCTTCTGCTGCTGCTGGCGCGTTATATCAACTCGGGCAGCTGCTTTGATCTTCTGGAGAAGCTGCACTGACATATCGCCAACGGTATAAGATGCTCCCGGCTTACTCATGACTTCTACCGCGCCGAGATCAAGTGCTTCAAGAGCGAGTTCGCTTCCCTCTTCTGTTAGAGACGAAACGACAATAACCGGCAGTGGGTGGTAGTGCATCAACTTGCGCAGGAACGTGATGCCGTCCATGCGTGGCATTTCTATATCCAGCGTAAGTACGTCAGGTTGGAAGCGCACGATTTTGTCGCGTGCAATGTAGGGGTCGGGGGCAGTTCCTACGATCTCGATATCGGGATCGCGCGACAGCTCTTTTGTAAAGATCTTTCTAACGATCGCCGAATCGTCGACTACGAGCACTTTGATGGGAGACGCGGACATCTTTCAGTATTCGTTCTACAGGGAAAGTTCAAAGAGTACGGGCTCGCCTTCTACTAGCAAAACAGTTGTGTTAGGCTTCAGCTTTTGAGTTTCCCAATCAGATACGTCGATTTGAGAAACAGTCGGTATGGCGAGGTTGAATTTTACAGCGGAGCCGAATGCGGCGACCAGAAATTTACCACATACGACGTTGAGCAACTCCATGAGCGCATCGGGGACGTCTTCTTGTTCGATCTCGTCTATCTCGAGGCCGAGCATGTTGCCAATCAGTTCGTGGAGTAGGCTGTGAGGAAACACCAGCCCCAAGCGGCCAGAACAGGGACCATCAAACTCGATGCGCGCATATTGATAGGGGGGAGTAGGCGTTGCGGCTATATCAAGTGCATCCTCGTACTCGGCGAACATAAAGGCCTGTTCTTGTAGCACGCTGGAGAGCGTCTCTTCCATAGAGTTCACGGAGAATACGCGATTCTCATCATCTGAATTGAGAAAGTCGCTCATGTTGTTCCCTTTAAGATATCCTCTATCGTTTTTTTCACGTGCTCAGGACGAACGGGTTTGCAGAGATAGTCGCGTATTCCGTGCTCCTGTAACTCCTTCATTCGCTGCTGGCTGGCATCGCTTGTAATAACGACCACCGGGAGCGATGACAGAAGGCCATCAGCGGCCATCTTTTCCACCATATCCATACCGCTCATAACGGGCATGTGTAGGTCCGTGAGGACTAAGTCGATCCAGTTTTCCTGCAGGATCTCAAGCGCCCGGGCTCCGTTTTCTGCCATGAATACTTCGTTGATCTGTAGTCCGCTGATACGCAGCGTTTTTGCCAGCATCATACGGGCCGTTTTTGAATCGTCGACGACGAGTACGTTGTAACTCATCAGAGTTCAATCTTTCTCGTTTGCGATTGCACCACAACCCTGCCCGATTCGATAAATAGGCTCATGGTGCGTGACGTGCTGCCCCCGATGTCCTCGGCCGCTATGAGAAGATCGTTCTTCCACAACAACTTGCGCAAGATAGTATAGTTTCGCTCGCCTATTTTGAAGTGTTCTCCACTGTCTATTAACATGGCTCCGCCCGCTAGCTTGATTTCCAACTTATCTCGCTGTGCGCCCGCTTTGAACAGTTCTTTAAAGAAAAGTGGAACGCCGGTGTCCACAAATTTTAACGGATTGTTTCGAGCTTTGTCAGGTGAAAGCTTAGAGAGGGGAAGCATGATGTGTATCAAACCGCCTATCTGACGGACGGGGTCATAAGCCGAAACGCCAATGCAGGAGCCTAGTGCATGCGTGATGAGTTCTGCTCGCGGATCACTTGATATTGCCATGTCTGCGATGCGCACCGTTTGTCGGTGGGGGAGGGGGTCGCCGTACACTAGTCTCTCTTGTATACGGCGGGCTGGCAGTAGCTAAAGGGATGATTAACGCTCGCTAAACTCTCCGAGTGGCCGATAAATAGGTGGCCGCCGGGACGGAGCAGTTCGTAGTAGCGATTTATGAGACGTTCCTGTGTTTGACGATCAAAGTAAATCATCACATTCCTGCAAAGAATAAGGTCAAAGGGACCTTTCATTGGCCAGTTGGCCATCAGGTTTAGATTAGCAAACCGAATCGTGCTGCGCACGTCTGGCTTAACCGAATAGTGTTCGCCGGCTTTTCTCTGCATATACGCTATTTTGTAATGCGTCGGTACGTCTTCAACCTGATCGGCGCGATAGATACCCGTTCGAGCCTGCTCTAATATGGAATCCGATATATCCGTGGCAAGTATACGGGTACTCGAAGCAGCTGCATACTTGTCAAACAGAAGCATACTCAGAGAATACGGTTCCTCTCCTGAAGAACAGCCCGCACTCCAGATGCGTATATCTCTCCGCTGTGACCAGTCTGGAATGAGATGATTGGCTATATAATCGAAGTGGACTCTTTCGCGAAAAAAGCTGGTCTTATTGGTCGTCATCGAATCGATGAGACTAAGCAATTCTCTGCGAGACTTGTCCTGCTCAACGTAGCGAATGTATGCATCAAAGTCGCTCAAGCCAAGGGTGCGAATGCGTTTGGCGAGGCGGTTTTTGACCAAATTCTCCTTACCTACCTTCAAATCGATGCCGCTCACTTGATACAGCCAATCCTGTATACGTCGATACTGCTCTTTTGTCAGAACGTAATCGTTAATAGAAGTTTTTTCAGCGTTTGCGGTCACTTTTGCGAAGCCTGTTAAAAAAGTTTCTCCAACGTCATGAGAACGGTTTCTGGCATGCCATGGCGTAAAACAAAATCAATCGCAGACCGCCTCTGTGGCGATTTGCGATTGGTCTACGATTGATTACGTGCGGCAGTTAAGCGGCCTCGCCAACCTGACTGATCTGACCCAACTCAGCGCGGGAAAGCACTTTGTCAATATTCAGCAAGAGCTTGATGGTTTCCTCCGTCTTTCCAATGCCCAAGAGGTAGCTGATGCTGATTCCCTTATTGCCAAACGCGGGAGGCGGTTGGATGGCACTGGTGGGAATATCGATAACTTCGGATACCCGGTCGACTACGATTCCCATTTCTATGTCTTCCGCTTGCACGACAATAATGCACGTTTCGCCGTTGGTTTCTATGGTTTCCATGCCGAATTTCGTGCGGAGGTTGACCACGGGTATGACCTTTCCGCGCAGATTGATAACGCCACAGATAAACTTAGGTGTGCGCGGAACTGGGGTAATATCCATCATACCAATGATTTCTCTGACTTTGAGGATTTCTAGTCCGTACTCTTCTCGGCCCAAAAAGAAGGTCAGGTACTTTCCTCCTAATTCTGCAGAATCGTTGGCGCTTTCTACTTCACTCATGGTGCTTAATCTCCGCTGGATAAAACCGGCATCTATGAATGTACTGGACTGTTTTCGCGACTGTGTGCGACTAGGCCGTTGGCATCTAAGATTAGGCCAATACAGCCATCGCCTAAAATTGCACAACCGGATAGGCAAGGATCCTGACGTAGCTCTTCATCGAGTCCTTTGATAACGACCTGCTGTAGACCGAGCAGTTCATCGACCAGTAGGCAGGTGCGTTCGCCCTCGGCCTCGATAAGCATGACCAGTCCTTCCCAGGGATTGGTATAGCGAGGCGTAACGTCGAAACGCTCGTGCAGGCGCAGCAGTGGATAGAGCTCGTCCAGTACCTTCACCATTTCTCCCTTGCCCATAACCGTGCAGATCTGTTCAGTGGCGGGACGTAGAGAAGATATTATGGATGTGAGCGGCAGTATGTAGCGCTCCGAACCTACGCCGATGACCATGCCGTCGATGATGGCTAGTGTGAGCGGCAGACGAATGGTGAAAGTCGATCCCTTACCCGGCGTGGACTGCACTTCAACTTTTCCACGCAGTGTCTCTATATTGCGCCGGACAACGTCCATGCCGACTCCGCGTCCTGATACATCCGAAACTTTTTCCGCAGTCGATAGGCCTGGGTGAAAGACGAGATCGTATATCTCCTCGTCACTCAGGTCGTCGTTTTCTCCAACTAGTCCACGCTCAATAGCTTTTTGCAGGACGCGGTCGCGATTAATTCCGTTTCCATCGTCGCGCAGTTCAATGACGAAGTTTCCACCTTTATGATAGGCGTGGAGAGAAATGTGTCCCTTCTCACTTTTGCCGGAGGCTAGGCGGTCTACGCTGTGTTCCACGCCGTGGTCAACCGCATTGCGCACCATATGTGTAAGTGGGTCGAGTATTTCTTCAATGACGTTTTTGTCCAGTTCAGTATCTTCTCCCGACATGGAAAACTCGACCTGCTTATCGCACTTACGTGCCAGATCGCGAACCATGCGGGCCATGCGGTCAAAAGTAGAGCGAATGGGAACCATGCGCATCGACATAGCGATTTCCTGTAGGTCTGTAGAAATCTTCATCAACTGCGAAATGTCTTTTGTCAGTTTCTGATTTTCCGTC
>CALDFW010000175.1 GCA_937942165.1 uncultured bacterium
GCGCATCGGACAGGGTTAGGCAGTTATGCGATTTCGTGTGCCACACCCAGTGGGCGTGATGGTCCGATCCATACCCGGCATAATAGCCGCTAGGCATGGCCATAACTTCGCCGGCAACGTGCAGTATAAAGTCGTTGTTGCTGGCGTGAGAATGGCTGATCGAGCCAAAGGGCGAAGAGCGGAAAATAAAGGCGACGTCCCGATGTCGGACTTCGGGATCGGTGCGAATCGCGGCCCAGCCCACGTCGGCAAAGACGCTCAGCATGGACGGCGCTTGCCCCGCGCCATAGCGCCTGGCCACCTTCAGATCGGGCGCGGTTAGCAGTTCGGACGAAACGCCCGGCATCAGGCGTTCTTCCGGCGTCGTCATATCCTCCGCTTCCCTGCGCAAGGCCTCGGCATAGCCCACAAATTCATCGGTTGCCGTTTCGCGGCCAATCAGATCGGCCAGATCTGCGCCGCGCAGCCACGCGCTGCGCCAGCGCTCCGAATGATCGCCAAACCCCATCCACTGCGCGTAGGCCGGCAGCACCGCCCGACGCCATCGAGCGTGATTTTTCCAAAATGGCCTCTCGTACAGATCAATGCCCGTCCCCCGCTTCAGCGCCGAGGTAAACATCGTCATGATGCCCACATAAGCCTGCGCGTAGGACAGTCCCTGCGCCCATCCTCCATCATCTCCCGCCCAGCTCGGCCACAGCCCGCACAGAACTGGACGCAGCCACGCAAGCCATTTCTTGGCTTCGGGTATATGCTCGTGGAATGTGAGGCCGATAAAGGCCAGAAACACAATCTCGCGTCCGGCGTGTGAATCAAACCGCGTAATGCCGTAGGTGCCGCGATCGTGCATGTGTTCGTAGGTAATTTCACCGCGTCGTCGAAACTGTCCGATGACCTTTTCGCGCTCGGCATCGGTAAACTGATCCCACACGTAGTCGCAGGCGTGACAGCCGTGCCAAATAACCGACATATGCGCCTCGTCGTTGTGCCCCAAGGAGCTCGACCCCATTGGATCCCACTCGGCGATAGACGCCATCCGCTCGCAGGCTGCACGAGCATAGGGCGCATGCCCAGTGACCAACCACGCCAGCCCCAGCGTCTCCGCGCCTTTAACAAAGCGCCTGGAGCCCCACATCGTCGGATACCAGACGTTCCAAAAAGCCGCGTAGTCAACGGTTCGGTCAGCTAAATAGGGCGGCTCTTCTATCTGGTGTGCCTCTGGCAGCAGTTGATCCGCATCCGCGATTAGCTGGCGCACAATCGGCTCGTCCGAATCGGCCCTGTCTCGGCGAAAGCCGTCGACGTCTTCGGGACGCATCAGCAGGCGCGGATGACCGGACGAAAAGCGCTCTAACCACGTGTCCACGAGCGGTATCTCAAGCGCTACCGCTTCTTCCCCTACTTCAAATTGGAACGTCTCGGAAACGGCATCCCCCTCAAACCAGCGCCAGTAGTAGACACCCTCGTCGAAAACCCGCTCCGGTAGATAGACCGGGTCGTCCAACGCTTCGACAGCTATACACGCGGTCTCAAACAGCCTGTCGCGGGCGACCTCGAGTCGGAAGGGGGTTCCCCTGCCAATTGGTTTCCATGCAAAAACGGGGGGATTGGTTCCCACCTGCGTTTCGTGACGCGGTTGACGGGGATCTATATGCGGATGCGGATGACGCGTATCTTTCATTGCAGACCTCTGCACGTTTTACCGGTTTTATGTGGGTGGGTGACTACGCCAATCCCCTTCTCTACCGTCCAGAGAGGAAACATCGCTCACGCAATGCGGTGGAAGCCATCCTGCCAATTATCTATACTGAGCGTATACACAGACGGGGAGCACTTCCAATGAACAAATCATCGGCCTCTTTTCAACCGCTTCACTTCGCGCATAAACATCCCGAAGAAATGGTGGATCAATCCGCTCGTTTTTACGATCAGATGCGGACTCGACGCACGGTGCGCCACTTTTCACAGCGCCCGATCCCCATGGAAGTCGTAGAAAACGCCCTGCGTGCAGCGGGGACCGCGCCGAGCGGCGCCAACCGACAGCCGTGGCATTTTGTCGTCATTACGGAGCCCGATCTGAAGGCGCAAATACGCACGGCAGCAGAGCGGGAAGAGCAGGCTTTTTACGGGGGACGCGCCCCGGATGAATGGCTGGACGCGCTCGCCCCATTGGGGACGGACGAACACAAGCCCTTTCTCGAGGAGGCGCCGTGTCTAATCGCCATCTTTCTCAAGCGATACGGCACCGACAGAGACGGCGCACGCCAAAAAAATTACTATGCCATGGAATCAGTCGGCATAGCCACGGGCCTGCTCATAGCCTCTCTCCACCTGTCTGGACTGGCCACGCTCACCCACACGCCGAGCCCCATGCAGTTTCTCCACGCGCTGCTTGAGCGGCCCGAAGAAGAGCGCCCCTACCTCTTGCTCGTCGTCGGCTATCCCCAAGACGATGCGCAGGTACCTCAGATAAGTCGACGCGCCATGGAGGAATTCACCCAGTTTCGCTAGGGCACTACACGGCCCAGTGATGCCACGGGTCCTCGTGAATGGCCGCTCTGACCCCCGCATCGTCCTGGTGGATCCAGCGCGAAAAGAATCCGACGCGCGGCGATGTATTGACGTTTGTAGAGCCCGAATGACACAGCCAACCGTGCCAGAGAATAACATCGCCCGCACGCGCGATAAATTCGCGCGGCTCGATGCCGCTCTCGTCGGTAAAAATACCCCAACCGCGCTCTTCCCACTCCGGCGTCTCGCGAAAGGTGCCCTCAATCCGATCCGGATATTGGCGAAAGTAGCGATGGGCGATTCGATGGCTGCCCGGCCAATACACATAGCCCCCGCCGCGCGTATCCACGTCGTGTAAATACGTCGTCGCTCCAACCATTAGCACGGCCTGGCATCCCTCGCCGGGGTAGCCGTCCAGATGGCCACTTTCGGGCATCGACCACTCCTTTTCCCGCTCCGGCCAGCGCACCAGCACGCCGCATCCGCCGCCGCTAAAGGCACCGCCGCCGAGCTGGTTGGCTATGGACTGGAGTTCGGGCAGGTTGCCAAAGAGCGGGTCCGGCTGAAAGCCATCGACTCGCTCTGGCCACTGGTCGGGCTCGTCTATCGTGCACCCTAAATGGCCCCAAAACTGCTCTTGCCACTGGGCAACGGTCTCCCCGTCGACAAAGCCCGGCAAGATGAGATGGCCCTCTTGCTTAAACGACTGCACCTCTTCGCTGGTCAACATAGTGTAACAGTTTGCTCCCCTTGTTTGATTTGATTCAACTTGACGGCATTAACGCACCGCGGCGCCCTAGTAAATGGCGAGCGGACGCATGGTAAAACCGGCCGTGGTTCCTCTGATCTTGTTGGTAGTTGCGATATACGTAAACTCGTACACTTCCTCGGCAGCCAGCTCCTCTAAGTAATGAAACTCGGCGATGTGCACGCCCTGCTCAATCAGCAGGTAGTTGTGCACGGGCATAAAGCTGTCGCTGCCAGCCGGCGGCGTAGCGTTTTGCTCTAGGCCGCTCGTATCCGAGCCGATCATCATCGCGCCCTTTTCTTCGACGAGCCAGCGCGCGGCCGGCATCTGAATACCGGCCGTATCGTGCTCTCCGATCTTGTCCTGATCTTCGCCCGCCTCGCCCCAGTAGCGCAGCGTGCCGGTGCGGATCAGCACGACGTCGCCAAACTGCAGCAGGGTGCCCTGACGAGCCAGCGCACCCTGCAGGTCCGCAGGCGTAATAATATACTTCGACGGTAGGGCTTCAACCCCCTTAAAGCCCGCCACGTCGATGAGCACTCCGCGTGCAATAATGGGCGGAATTGTCTCAGCCCCTGCCTTGCGCACGCCCCAATCGCCGCCCCACTCCGCTTCCGTAAAACCGTTGTACCAGTGGTTGTCCTCGCCCGTAACGGCATGGCCCAAGCCATCGATCTGCGTGGCGACGTTGTCGTTCATAAATAGAGCGCACGAGTGCCAGGTCGTCTCCGACGTATTGCCATTTTCAGCCAGTGTAAAGGACAGATCTTGCTGTGCTCTGACGCCGGGCGGAGAGCGGAAAGTCATAATTTCTCCGGGCGAGTGTCCGGGCCATTTATACGACCGGCGATCGTAGTCGACGCCCAGATCGCGCACCTGGCCGCGCTCCACAATGGACAGAGCTGCCAGCACCGACTGCGCCGTCATTTCGTTGAGTGCGCCAACCTCGTCGTCTTCTCCCCAGACCCAGCCCCAGCCAACGCCCTGGCGCCACTGCTTGGGCTCGGCGTAGAGCATCTCAGCGGTCAACACCGTGGTTAAAACAATAATGAGTGGCATGAGCAACATCGCACATTCTCCGCGTTAAAGGTGGGTATATCACGGGAGAAAAAAGGAAATGTGCCGGGGGTTAGCAAAAGGGGACGTATTCAGCGGGCATCGATCGGATATGACGACAGTGGGCCTCACGCCAGCTCGACGCGTTCCTCTGCCAGCAGGCGCTTGCTGCACAGGCGCCAGAATTTAAAAAAAGAGCGGAAATAGCCCGTCGTATCCGTCAGCATGGGACGTGGCTCAGTGCAGCCCTCGTAGTGACCCTGCGTAGGATGTTCGCGAAAATGGAGCACGCTCTCTCCGCAGTGAACGCGGAGGTCTGAAAACGAACCAACAAAAGGCTGAATCCCGTCGACATTCTCGGCCAGACGCAGGGCGAAGTCGAGTACCTTAGGCGCCATGGGATAGCGCTCTAACAAATCGGTGTCTATGAGAAAGATGCGGTTGTACGCCTCGCCCTCATGCCAGCGGGGATCCAAATTATACAGCGTGTAGACCAGCGTTGGAAGACGCGCGTCTATCTGCGGCGGATCTATTTCCAACCGCTCAACCGGCAGAGCGAGCTGCGCAGTCGGCCTCAGCACATCGGGCATCGCCACGTCTTCAAGCGCTTCGTACGACACGTCGAGAAACGTGTTGCGCTGAGCGCTGTGACAGAATTTGTTGATATTTTCCTGATTCGCCCTGTAGCACTTGCTGCTGTTGGCGCCGGCAACCCACTGCCAGCTCAGCGCATTACTCGCCCAATCTGCGTCCAAAAGGTGGTAGTGCATCCACCGCGCCGGCACCAGCCAGTGACAGCGCGCAATATTACAGGCAATCGACGCGACGTACATGCGCATGTGGTTGTGCATATAGCCCGTTTCAAAGAGACCTCGCACCGCCTCATCAACCGCTTTTATACCCGTTTGGGTCTGCACCAGCGCTTCTGGTATGCCGTTTCGCTCTGCAAGCGGCTGGGCGTGGAGCAGATCGCGATCAATCTCGTCACCGCGCGCGATCCAAACCTGCTGCCAGTAGTCTCGCCACGCCAGTTCGCTTATAAATTTTTCGGCCGAATTCAGATCAAAACCGCGCGCGCGCAGCGATAAATAAACCTGTCGCGTCGACAGCACGCCGCGTGATATATACGGAGACAGATAGGACACGGCTCCGTTCACATAGTTTCGCGTGCGCGCATAGGCTTGGGGATCCACCGCCTCCATGCGCTCGATGATCTCGCTATAATCCGTTGGAAAATACATAGACATATGGGGAATATAGCGGCCTTCCCCGCCTGCGATAGAGGCTGTAAAAAGAGCGCACAGAACGGACCTGAGCGCCAAGCATTGTGGTCACAATGCAAATGACGTATTCTCTCGTCCCATATGATAGAACACAGGCTCCGTGCGTAGCCCGTCAGACCGGCAACTGTCCGGCATTCATTAGGAGGATAGACTCATGAGCGTATCAACTGCCGCCGAAGCGCCCTATCGCGCACCTGCTTTTATTGATTTCAAACCCGAATGGTCCGGCAAGGGTGCAACCCAAGCCCGCCTCGACGCCCTGCGCGAGCTCAGCGTCGTTATCGTCGACGACTTTGTCGACAGTGAGTGGATACCTATACTTCGCGAAGCGGGTCGCCGCGTAACGGAGGCCTGCCGGCCCGAAAACGCATACGACATCCTCGACGTTTCCAAAGGCTACGTGCACCGAACAGAGCAGAACGAACCGTGGGCCATTCGCGGCATCGTGCACCCCGCATTCAACGAACCGAGCTTTGCTCAATTCCACGGCTCCGATGAGATGCTCAACTTTTTGTCGGGCTGGTGCGACGGACTGCAGCCCGAAGACCTCACGCTGGGCACTCTCCTCCTGTGGTGCAACAACGCCAAGCACGAACACGCGCTGGGCTGGCATCGCGACACTACGTGGTGGGGCAGCGGTGAGAGTCGAAATTCACAGGAGGGCCGACCCGACGGGCCCGAAGCCTACTCCGAAGAAGCCGAACGAGCCGTCTGGGAAAAAATCCAAGAGCGCAACAACAAACAGGTAGACGAGCGCAACAGCGTTGGTCTCTTTCTCGCCCTTGTCGACGACGAGTGCCACGAGATTATTCCCCGCTCGCACAGCCGCTGGCGCACGCCGTTCGAGCACGACGTACTCTTGCCTCAGCGCATGAAAGAAGCCGGAGTGCCGCATACCCCCAGCTGGGACGGCGAGAGTCCGCTACCGGGTCAGACCGCGGTACGCCTCAAGGCAGGGCAGGCACTCATCCGCATCGGCACGAATATTCACACCGGACACACGGTGCCCGAACGCGAGCGCAACACGCTGGTGATGGGATGGTCCAAGTGGGGCGGCCCGTCTGAAGACGAACCCAAGACGTGCGACGCACGCACCGCATGGCAGCTAGATCCGGCCGTGCGCGAAGCCATGCCACACGAATGGATGAAAACGGCGTGGGACCGCTGGGCCGCTACGACCAAGCTGGGCGATACGTTAGAAGACCGCTATGCCGCCTGGGACATCGAGCATATCAAAGCGGGTCAAGTTTTGGGATGGCGCTCCTCGTTGGAGCGAGAAGCCGCCGCACAGGCCCAAAGCTAACGAGTCCGTGCAGAGCGATCGGGTGCGTCACATATCGCATCCGATCGCCGCGCCTATCTGCCTTATTCGTCTCGTTCCAAGCAGGCCTTCTCAAACTCGGCGTCTTCTCCGATCCACTTTTTCCACATCTCTTCGTCGGGTTCGTTGAACCCGCTGTTGGCGCGCGGAGCAAAGAGCGAATCCTCGCCCAACAGGCGCAACAGGCGACGATTACCCGTGTGACGAGCACGCGCCTTTACCGACTCCGAAACCGGTCCGGTATAGTTTGCCCTGTGCTTGAGCCACGAGTGATTCATCGTCAGAAAAAAGAGGTAGCGATGGTCGTCCGAGTAATTGGCCGTTCCCGAGTGCAGCATCGCGTTGTGAAACACCGCGATATCTCCGGCCTGCGGATAGAGAATAACCTCGTCGGGATGGGGCTGGGTCCGCTCCTCTGGCTTCAGTGACACGGCTTTCATATGCGTGCCTGGCAAAATCCGCAGCGGACCGTTCCGATCGTCGAGATCTTGTAAATAGCTCAGCGCATTAAACAGCAGCGGCCTGTGATATACTCCCTCTTGGGGAAACTCGGCAAACATATCTCGATGAAAGCCGAGCACCGGTTTGGTGTCGGCTGGCTGAGGGGCCGTGCGCCTATACGTAATTGATTCGAGCTGGACGTGGGGGCCGACAATCATTTCGGCAAAGTCTAGCAAGCGCGGGTTGCTCATGGCCGACAGCACCAAGTCTGGCTTGTGCTCCAATACGTCGACAAAGGTCGCTGAGCGACTGCCGTCGGGGTTGGGAATGCGATCGGCGATCTCTTCAAACGCAGCGCGCATCTGCGCAACCCAGTCGTCGTCTAACATCTTGGGAAAAAGGGTAAAACCAATAGTTTTGAATTCTTCCAAATGCTGCTCTAGCGTCTTTTCTTCTCGCGTATCAACCGTCATTGCTCTACGCTCTCCCCGTTTAACTGATTTCTCTGCGATATACAATCGCTAATTCATGGTGCACAACATGGCAAAGGACCAAACGCTGCTGTACGACCTCTACCTAACGGACGCCAAAGATCGTCTCCGCTATGCACTGGGCAACCGCTGCCCAGAGCCTCTGCTAATTATCGGGCTCAATCCCAGCACGGCCAACCAATACGCCCGAGACCAGACGCTTACCCGCGTAGAAGGCTTTGCCCGCCGCCGCGCGCGCGGCATCATCATGTGCAACCTCTACCCGCTCAGATGCACCGATCCCGACCGCCTGCCCAAGCGCGCAGACCCCACACTGGTCGAGGGCAACACCCGCTGTATTGTCTCTCTGTGCCGAGAGCACGCAGTGCGTGAGATTTGGGCAGCCTGGGGCGATCCGATAGAAAAGCGCCCCTATTTGTCATCCTGTTTACACCGACTCTACGAGGCGCTTGGCCCTCTTTCTATAGACTGGCTAAAGTGCGGTTCAACAACGCGCAGGGGCCACCCACGCCATCCCTCCCGGCTGGCCTATAAGCACCGGTTTTCCCCGTTCGACATGAATCGCTACCTATCGGATAGATAACTACTTTTTCAGAGCACATCCTAACTCGGCGCGTTGAGAGCCATCACTGCAGTGGGTCCCCGGTGATGTGTATAACCCGCTTCGTGTGAGCGCCAGCGCTCGTCTACGACCACATCGTACGAATAGAAGGGATCGTCCTCTTTGCGTAGGTGGTCTTGTAAAAGTGCCCGATGCGCTAAGAGCGCGGCGCGATGCGTTGGATCTGAGGCCAAATTGACCATTTCACCGCGATCCTCCTGTAGATCGTATAGCTCTTCTCCGCCCGAAGGGTCACGGCCCCCTGCGCTGCCTTCCAAATACGAAGTATACTTATAGCGAGCACTGCGAATCATTCGTCCTGGACTCACCGTGCAACCCCACTCCGAATACCACTGGCTGGCAACATATGCACGCTCGCCCGCCCCCCCAGACAGCAGCGGCGCAAAGCTCACACCGGGCAGATCCTCTGGCGCGCCGATGCCTGCGTAGTCGCACAGGCCCGGAAACAAATCCAGCAGCGATGTGAGCGTATCGACCCGTGCCCCAGCGCGCACCCCCGGTCCCATAACCATAAAGGGCACTCGAGCCATTTCCTCGTAAAACGAAACGTGTTTGGTTGCCATCTGATGCGACCCCATACCGTCACCGTGATCCGCCATCATAACGACGAGCGTATCGTCGAGCACGCCCTGCTCCTCCAACTTCTGCAACACCGTTCCCACGTGATCATCTGCCATTTTACTATAATGGCGGAACGCGTCGATGTAATAACGCCAATCTTCGTCGGTATAACGCGCCGTCTGCGCCGCTCGGTTGTGGCTACAGCAAATGTAGCGAACGGGCAGCGGCAGGTTTTGCCAATCGGGCACGCGGTGATTGGCCGGTAGTTCGGGTAATTCACTCGGTCTAATTGGATGGTCGACCGGACCATCTAAGCTGCTATGCTCCCCGATCCAACCGCAAATATTGTGCGGATTCTGTAGATCGACAACGCACAGGAACTGCTCGGGCAGTCCCTTATCGGCCCACTCACAAAAACGATTCATCGCCCAGGTATCTTTCCACGTATCGCTGTTTTCCGGATAGCCGACTGGCACCTTTTCCGACGGACGCTCTCCGGGTGGAACCACCTCAAAACCGCGCAGCGCACCCGAATCGTGCGTCTTGCCAAAGTGAATTGTTTGGTATCCTGCTGCGCTAAAGCGCGCACCCAAGGTGGGCATATCTTCGGGAACGGAACGATTGGCCACAACGCGTGGATCATCCCCCTTCAGACCATTTGAAAGAACGCCCGTCTGATGCGGGAAACGGCCGGTCCAAAACGAGGCACGCGCCGGCGCGGATAGCGGACAGCTCGTATACATATTTTCAAATACCGCGCCGCGCGCACCGATGCGATCCATATGCGGCGTATCGGCCCACGCGCTCTCTTCGTATGCGCCCACTGCGCGCGTTGCAAGATGATCACTGACAATCACGACGATATTAGGCATAGTGCACCCTGCTCTTAGGCTTTATACGAAACGAGAAAAACAGCTGATCTTTGCGTGAGGCGTTGTGCTCGTTTTGCACGGAACGCGTTAACTCAGTTGACTTACCTGAATGCAAACGGGCTTAGCCGGCAGCACGCTATCGCCGCTGGCTAAGCCC